>JALZVB010000187.1 GCA_023300835.1 Saprospiraceae bacterium
ATTTTTATAATTTTATCGTTGATAAGGTAACATCTCATACAGATTTCAATGCTTCACTTAGAGTAGCCGAATTGGCGCATGAGATAGAAATGAAATCACAATTGATTAAATCTTGATAATAACATTATGATTAAGTATATAAGTCTATTTGTTTTGATAACAAGTATAGGTGCTTGTTCGTTCTTTGACTCGTTTGATGAGACGCCTATGTTTGTAACTATCCCACAAGCTAACATTGTGGACAATTCCTCCCAGAAGGTAAGTGATGTTTGGGCTTTTGCAGATGGGTTCTCCATAGGAAACTTTGAGATACCCGAGACTTTTCCAGTTCTAGGCGAAGGTCAAGTAACCCTTAATTTATTTCCAGGGATAAGAAATAATGGGATTCAAAGTGCACCGATACAATATCCATTTTTCAAGGGCAATGAGCATATTCTAGACTTTAAACCCGGAGAAACGGTTTCACTAGATCTAGAAGTTGAATACCTAGATAATGTTAAGTTTTCTATCTCTGAAGACTTTGAAGGCAACCATATATTGAATACCGATAATGACAATGACCCAATTACTAAGTTTGTTAGTAGTACGGAAGCCAAGTTTGGAGACTTTTGCGGTAAAATAACACTTACTGCAGATAATAACGTTTTCAGTCAATCTACGGACTTCATACGACCGACAGATGAGTTAAGTAACTCAGATGTTTTTCTAGAACTTGATTATAGAAGTGACGTCGTTTTTCAAGTGGGTATAGTAGGATTTATAGGTAATTTGCCTACGTTTCAGAATATTATCCTCCTCAGAGAACGCGAAGAATGGGATAAACTATATTTAGAAATCGGAAGTATTCTCAGCATAGGCGGCTTTGATGGCTACCAGATTTTATTCACTAGCTTTCCAGATACAGGGGCAGGCAGTGTATGGGTAGATAATATTAAGGTTGTATATTTAGAGCAATAGAAAAAAAAGGCGAGGGGAAATTTTAGACCCCTCTTTTATATGAGGAACCAACGACAGCTAGAATTAATCCTATACAGACTTTTTGACTGGCTGATGGCTGGCTTGGCTTGGCTTTTGTTTTTTGCTTATCGCAAAAGATTAGAGCAGAAAGAACTTGAGCTTATCGATATTCTAGATGATGAGACACTGTATATCGGTCTTGCCATTATTCCCTTATGTTGGATTGTTTTCTATTCTATATTTGATAAATACAATGACATATATAGATACTCTCGCTTAGCTACCTTAAGAAGGACTTTTCTCTTATCCATAATAGGATGTCTGGTGATCTTTTTTACGATCATGATAGATGATACATCAGTCCGTTATACGTCATATGTAAATCCATTTATGCGGTTGTTGTGCTACCATTTTGGGTCGACATTTCTCGCCAGATTTATCTTATTAACTATCGCCAAATTCAGGCTCAAGAACGGTAAAGTAAATTATAATACTTTGATCATCGGAAATGATCAATCTGCATTGGATTTGTATAAAGACCTGCGAGATAACTCAAGAAATTATGGCTTTAGTTTTACAGGGTTTATTCCTTCAAATGAAAAAGAGGATAATGAACTCAGTCCATTGTTACCTGAATTAGGCAAGCTAACTCAACTAGAGACTGTAGTAGAAAGCCATAATATCGAAGAAGTAATAATTGCACTCAATGGTGATGAAGAGGATAAAATCACATCTATATTGAGTAGGCTCTATGGCGCCAGAGAAAAAGTAATGCTCAAGATTATCCCTTCTATGTATGATAGTCTACTAGGTAAAGTAAAGATGAATTATGGACTGGATGCCCCTCTAATAGAGATAGAGCAGGAACTCATGCCCAAGTCTGAACGTATTATAAAGAGAGGCATGGATATCGTAGTCGGTAGCGTATGCCTTGTATTGTTCATCCCATTATTCATATTTATCGCTATCAAGGTAAAGTTATCATCAGATGGTCCGCTCCTATTCAAGCAAGAAAGGATAGGTAAAGGAGGTGCACCATTCAATATACTCAAGTTCCGTTCTATGTACACGGATGCTGAGGCTGCGGGTCCTCAATTATCATCAGACCATGACCCTAGGATAACACCATGGGGTAGGGTAATGAGAAAGTGGAGACTGGACGAATTGCCACAATTCTTTAACTTACTCGTAGGTGATATGTCAATGGTGGGACCGAGACCTGAGCGACAATTTTACATAGATAAGATAGTGGAAAAGGAACCCCTTTTCAGACATTTACAGAAGGTGAGACCCGGTATTACATCATGGGGACAAGTGAAATATGGTTACGCATCTAATATCGAACAGATGATACAGCGCATGAAATTTGATCTTATCTATTTAGAGAACATGTCCCTTGCACTAGACATGAAAATCCTTATGCATACAGTTGTTGTTTTACTCAAAGGCAAAGGCAAGTAAATGATTAAGTTAGGACTCATAGGATATCCATTGTCTCACACTTTTTCGCCAGGATATTTCAGAGAAAAATTTGAGAAAGAAAACATCAAAGGCGTCAGTTATGAAGCTTTTTCAATACCCCATGTTCAGGACTTTCTTGGCCTTATTAGAGATGGCGTAAGTGGCCTTAATGTCACGATACCTTACAAAGAGAAAGTTATACCCTTCTTAGATACATTAGACGCCACTGCAAGTGCAGTCGGAGCAGTCAATACGATACTACTTGTTGATGGAAAATTGGTAGGCTACAACACAGATGTCATTGGTTTTGAACATAGTATAAATAAGTTAATTGTTAATATGTTATCTCCTTCTTGTCTTATTCTAGGCACAGGAGGTGCGGCTAAAGCTGTAGCATATGTTATGGATAAGCAGCAGATCTCTTATAAATATGTATCCCGTTCGGCAGGAGACATAAGGTATAATGATTTGGACAAGGATATCATCAATTCTCATCATTTAATAGTAAATACGACACCACTAGGCATGTATCCAAATATTGAACAATGTCCAGAAATTCCTTTTCAACATGTAACGGATAAACATTGTGCATATGACTTAGTATATAATCCTAAGAAAACACTATTTTTGAAAAGAATGGAGTCGCATGGCGCTACTATAAAAAATGGCTTAGATATGCTGACATTACAAGCGGAAGCATCATGGCAAATTTGGACTTCTAAACTTAATGGATTAACCGATTAACAGAATATGGAACCCATAGAATCTAACAAATTAGATTTTGACAATACAGAGATCGCTTTCAGTTATAAGACTGATAAGCAGATGCGTAAAATCAGTTGGCTATTTAGAGTCATGAATAATAATTTATTGGTCAATCTGGGTTCTAAAATAACACCACTCGTTCTCAAGCTTAATCTTCCATTTGTTAAACCAGCTATTAGATCTACAATATTTGAGCAGTTTGTAGGAGGAGAGAGTCTCATGGATACACAGAAGGTCATAGACTTATTGTACAGGCATAATACCATGACAATATTAGATTATGGTGCTGAAGCCAAAAACACAGAAGAAGAACTAGATGAAGTCGTCAAAGAATTGACAAAAGGAATTGAGTTCGCCGCATCCAATGATTCCGTCCCAGTTGTAATCGTTAAGATATCAGGCATAGCTGATAATGGCCTTTTAGAAAAGATTCAAGGAGAAGCAGTACTTACCCCTTCAGAAAAAATTGCTAAAGAAAAACTATACATTAGGTTAGATTCACTCTGTTCCAAAGCCCATGATCTAGGCGTCTCCGTTATGATAGATGCAGAAGAAAGTTGGGTACAAGAATCCATAGACAATCTTACCAATGAGATGATGTCTATCTACAATAAAGAAAAAGTAGTTGTCTACAATACGTACCAATTATACAGACATGACAAACTAGCATATCTCAAATCTTCTTACAAGAACTCTCAAAAAGAAGGCTATATGCTTGGCGCAAAAATCGTAAGAGGTGCCTACATGAATAAAGAAAAAGCGTATGCTGATGCCAATAATATTCCAACGGTCATAAATCCCTCTAAAAAGAAAACAGATGAAGACTACGATGCGGCTATTAAATTCTGCATAGATAATTACGAAACCATTGCATCCGTCTGTGCAACGCATAACAGAAACAGCAGCCTTCTTCAAGCCAGCCTCATTGAAGAAAGAGGGATCAGTAAAAAACATCCCCACCTCAATTTCAGCCAATTGTATGGTATGTCAGACAACATCACCTTCAATCTCTCACAAGCCGGTTACAACGTAGCCAAGTACCTTCCTTATGGTCCTATAAAAGAAGTCATTCCTTACCTTATCAGAAGAGCACAAGAAAATACCGCTGTGACAGGTGATATGTCTAGAGAATTGAGTTTTATTAAGGATGAGGTAAGAAGGAGAGGGGTGAGATAGAGTTCAATTTCTTTTGAATTTTATAATCTCTTGTGATCAGTCTACGTTATTAGGTGTCTTTCCGGACAGCTTTATCATTTATCTGTAATGTAATCTTAGACTCCAAAGAGTTTCCACCTTTACCAATATTATTTTTCTCTTTATCAAAATGCCTTGTTCTCATCAGACAATTACTGATTTATTACTAATGTTA
>JALZVB010000188.1 GCA_023300835.1 Saprospiraceae bacterium
TAGCTGACTCTGATATAGGGTCAGATTCTATACTGGTGTATTTTATATCTAACCCATTTTCTTTTCCGTATAAATATGTAAGATAAGGATTAAGTCCCGTTCCTAATCCCATTTCAAACACAGAAATATGCTCTAATCTCTTGCGTGCGATATGATATAATCCAGCACTAATAAATACATGCATAGATTCTTCTATAGCGCCAAACATAGAGTGATAATGCGCTTGGTATTTTTCGCTAAATAGGGTAGTAGAGCCATCATGAGACACGATGGCTGTTAAATCTGATTGCAGAATACTTACTTATTTACAAATAGAAATAGACGGAAGAACTTTGAAATTATTTGGGCATCCTACACCTTTCTTTGCACAAGAAGTAAATATTGTAAGTACGATTAAAAGCGTAAATACTTTTGCTAATATGTTTAATCCTGATTTTTTCATTTTGATAGCTTTTAGTTGAATCTTTAAACGAAATTAGGCACAAATATATTACTATATAACATGTTATGTTTTCTAAATTTATAATCACCGTAACAATTTTACAGATATGAAGTATCATCTCATTGCAATTGGAGGTAGTGTAATGCACAATTTAGCTATTGATTTGTTGGAATTGGGCCATGAAGTAACAGGGTCTGACGATGAAATATTTGAACCTTCTAGATCCAGATTAATGGATAAAGGACTATTTCCTGACACTTTAGGGTGGGATGCCGAAACAATTACCGAAGGTATTGATGTAATAATTCTAGGAAAACATGCCAAAGAAGACAATCCGGAGCTGTTAAAAGCATTGAAGTTGAAACTTGATATCTTTTCTTTTCCAGAATTTATTGCAGCTAAATCCAACGCTTCTCAAGTTATCTGCGTATCCGGAAGTCATGGAAAGACCACAACTACAGCAATGATCATGCATGTGCTGCAAGCTGAAGGAATGACATTTGATTATCTGGTAGGTGCAAACCTTGAAGGGTTTCACAAAATGGTGAAGTTGTCTGGTGCTGACCTTTTAGTTGTAGAAGGTGATGAATACCCAAGTAGCTGTCTCGATAATAGAGCTAAAATGCTACATTACAAACCCACTATTTCAATAATAACTGGAGTCGCTTGGGACCATGTCAATATTTATAAAACATACGATTCATATAAAGCTATTTTCGATACGTTTCTCACACAGCTGCCAGAAGGAAGTAAGTGTTTCTTTGATCAGACAGATACGGATTTAACTGAGATGGTTATTAACAATACTTATGATTGCACCAGAGTAGGCTATCTGGCACTTCCCATTGACAAAAAAGGAGGCGTCGTTTATGGTACTAAAGTTTTTCCTATCAACGTTTTTGGCGAACATAACCTAAAGAATATGAAGGCAGCCATGTTAGCTTGTCAAGAAGTAGGGGTATCTGAAATCAACTTTCTTAAAAATATAGCCAGCTTTACGGGAGCAGCTAAGCGATTAGAGACGATACACAAAGATGAAAATCTGGTTGTTTACAAAGATTTTGCACATGCACCTTCCAAAGCCAAAGCAACCGTAGATGCTGTAAGACAGAAATACAAGAATAAAAAGATCCTTGGAATTCTTGAATTACATACATTTTCTAGCTTAAGTATTGACTTTCTGCCACATTATGAAGGCTGTCTTGATTTATTAGACAAGGCTATTGTATTCTATGATCCACATGCGCTTGAATTAAAGAAGATGCCATCACTAGAGAAAGGAATTGTACGTAAGTCGTTCAATCATAGTGATTTACAAGTGTCTGACAGTAGTGATAGTCTCATCGATATTACCAAGAGCTATTGCCTCGATAATAAGTTTGATATTTTATTAATAATGAGTTCTGGTAATCTTGGTAACGTAGATTATAAGACGATTATTGAAATTCTGTAAGTTTTCTTTTATAAAACCTTAAAGTCATTGTAGTGGATATCCTTTCTATATTTTCAGATTTGACAGATTGTTGATTTGAAGACCCAATGGATTGATGTTATTTTGTTATTTTTGCGCTAAATAAAACCTTTATAGCTGTGAGTAGAATTATAACATTAAGAGATGCCCTTAGAGAGGCGATGTCAGAAGAAATGAGAAGAGACGAAAGTGTCTTTCTTATGGGTGAAGAGGTCGCAGAATATAATGGAGCATATAAAGTCAGTAAAGGCATGCATGCTGAGTTTGGTGATAGGAGAGTTATAGATACACCTATTGCGGAATTAGGTTTTGCAGGGATAGGAGTAGGTGCTGCCATTAATGGTCTTAGACCTATAGTTGAGTTTATGACATGGAATTTCGCTGTTTTAGCATTTGACCAGATCGTAAATAATGCTGCTAAAACATTGTCACAATCAGCATCAGAATATAAGTGCCCTATAGTTTTTAGAGGACCTTCTGGATCAGCAGGACAATTGGCACAGCAGCATTCACAAACATTTGAAAGTTGGATGGCTAATGTCCCAGGCCTTAAAGTAATTTCGATTATAGATCCTAAGGATGCCAAAGGGTTAATGAAGTCCGCGATAAGAGACGATGATCCGATCTGTTTTATGGAGTCAGAAAGTTTCTATGGACATAAAGGAGAAGTACCTGAAGAAGAATATTTAACACCAATAGGTGTTGCAGCAGTAAGAAGAGAAGGAACTGACGTAACAATTGTATCTTACAATAAGATGATGTTAGTTGCTCTAGAAGCTGCAGATGAATTGGCAAAAGAAGGTATCTCAGCTGAGGTAATTGATCTGAGAACAATTAGACCTTTAGATTATAAGACAATCGTAAAGTCTGTAAAAAAGACGAATAGACTAGTAGTAGTAGATGAGTGCTGGCCATTTGCTGGTGTTTCTGCTGAGGTAGCATACGAGATTCAGAAATATGCATTTGATTACTTAGATGCACCAGTGACAAGAGTTAATTCTGCTGATACATCATTATCTTATGCACCTACATTTGTAGAAGAATATCTTCCTAATCCAACAAAAGTTATCAAGGCCGTTAAGTCTGTTTTGTATAAAACGGCTTAGAAGAGCATGTAATAGAAACTCGAATGATTCTAATAAAAAAGCAAGTCAATTGAAAAATTGACTTGCTTTTTTTATTGCTTAAAACAAGAAGTAATTGTCCCCCTCAGGAGGGGGATTAATCCCATTTAGCTTTCAAGTTGTCGTATAAGATTTTAAGAAGAATTTTTTTGCTTAGCTCAAGGCGAAAAACGCAGGCATAGCCATAGCTA
>JALZVB010000189.1 GCA_023300835.1 Saprospiraceae bacterium
ACCTGATATCCAATGGCCATTACTTACATCCCAGGGTTGGTAACCTTGATTAGCATTCTGTTTACCTACAAAGTTCCACATGAAATATCTCCAATACATCCACCCCATCTGATACTTAAACATATACTTGAGGTTATAACCAAAACTCGGTCTACCCTTCAAGTCTTTACCCATAATGGCTTTATGCCATTGTTTATGTAACTCTGGCCTTGATCCTTCTGTATGTCCTATACGAGGTAAGAACATTTTATCTCTGTTGTCATATTTGTATTGTAGTTTTTCATCTACTTTGACATATTTATCACCTACACGACCATCTCTATCTTCTTTATCTAGGCTTTTAGGCTTGGCACCAAAGTGTGGCCCATATAACAAAGCCCGTTCACCATATTGTTCTCTGTTGATATAAGGAAGAACTCGCATGGCATCACTAGGAACATTCATGTTTACTGGCGTATCAGCATTAGCTCTTATTATAATAACACCTATTGTAGAGAAACCAATAGCAACCATTACGAGACTCATTATGATAAGTTGAGTCTTGTACCATCCTCTACTATGCGTTAATTTAAGAAGGAAGTATGTTAATAACCCTACTAGAATAAGCGCAACAAATAATCCAGAATGGAAAGGAAGACCAAAACTGTTTACCAAAGGCTTCTCAAGGTTTTTCCATAACGTTGGGATACCTACAATAATAAGTTTCTGTACCAATGGAATGAAAGCAGCGCCACCTAACATGGCTAGGCCTAAGCCAATTATGTTGGTTTTTTCATGTTTTTTGTAATAATATAGAACGCCTAATGCCGGGAATGTCAACAAACTCAACAAGTGAACACCTATAGATAGACCGGCTATGTAGGCAGTTAGAACCAACCACTTATCTGTCTGTACAGTATCAGGTAGGCTATACCACTTCAATGCAGACCATACCGTAAGAATTGTAAAACATGTTGACATAGAATATACCTCGCCTTCTACACCAGAAAACCATATCGAAGAACAAAAAGCGGTAGCCAATCCTCCTACAATTCCGCCTAGCGCAAGTGAAACATTCTGACTTCCTGAAGTCGTTCCATCTCTTCCTACAAGACTTAACTTACCTAGGATGATAACAATTCTGGCAATTATTCCTGCACCTAAGGCTGTAAGTGCACCATTCATAAGGTTAACGGCAAAGGCTATATCAGCAGGATCACTAGAGAGAATACTCCCTAACCAAGCAAATATTCTACCGATCAACATAAATAATGGGGCCCCTGGCGGGTGAACAACCTCTAGTTTATATGCACCTAGAATAAACTCTCCGCAATCCCAAAGACTGCCGGTTCTCTCTACGGAGAAAAAGTAAACAACAAGTGCAATTGCAAATACAGTCCAACTGGCGATTTGATTTGCTCTTTTTATAGAATTTATCTGCATTATATTTAAAGTCTAACAAGTTAATTTACAATAATCTATATGTGTATAGGTATGTATATGCGTCACTTATACATGACAAGACCGCCAAAGATAGGTTAGCGTTCCAAAAACCTATGTTAATCACTCATTAAAATTAACAAATAAGAAGAAAGAGGGGGTTATTTATCTACGAACAGCTTCGTTTACTAGATTTTGTTGAAGATTCTATCCATATTGAACGTAATACTCAAGTGATTGCTAGAACCAGCGAGGTGGTAAGTTCCTACACCATAATCGATTCTGATTTTTTTGATATTAAATCCTACCCCAAACGAGAATCCGGCCGTCGAACGAAACGTCCTTACTCTTAACTCCTGTCTACGCAGATGATTATATCCAAACCTTAATCTAAATTGCTCACGTGAACCAATAAGAAACTCACCACTTATTATCAAGTGTCTGAAGAGGTTGTCAAAATTCCTACTGAAAGTAGACTTGCTGTCAATATTCCCTACTAAGTCTATAGAGTTATCTAAGTCCGGATCATCATATCTTATATAAGGACTCTGTAGGTTATGACCTATAACAGATATTCTGAATGGTAAATGCTGCAATCGCTTAGCATACCCCAGTTGTAAATCAAATGGTAGAGACTTGCGCTCATCTACAAGCGGAGATAATTCTCCACCTATATTTTTAAACACAAGAGCCCAAGAAGAATTATTATCTGGCTTATTGTAATGAAAACCTATGTCTACACCAATAGCTACGGACCTATAGCTTGCATAGTTACCCGTAAGTAATTTTAGGTTTATACCACCCTGTATTCTTTCGTTCAATTTTTTAGCTACCCCAGCAACAAGAGCAGTTTCTCTTGCTGAAAATTCTCCAGTAATGTTTCCAAACTCATCAGCTTGGTCAAAATCTCCAAAATTGACGTATTGTATCGCAGCATGACTAGCTATGCCCCATTTCTTGAGATACTTTCCGTAAGCCACATTCCCTTGCTGGACACCTGCAAAATGAAAATTGTTGTTGACACTTAGCTTATTATTCATCAAGCTATCCGTAACAGCTGGGTTATATTGAGCCAGAGCAACATCACCATCAGTTACATTAATAAGACTACCTCCAAGTGCTGTTATACGAGCATTGGTAGGTAAACTAGTGGATTCAAAAGCATGTTGACCTCCGATCTGTGAATAGAGTAAAGTCCCGAGGAGACTTAAGCATATGCAACTTATAATAGCTTTCATAACTGAATTTGCCTTAATTGATAGTTCGTATTTATTATTTATTCACCGATAGACCAGGTTGTCGTACAGACAGCCAGACTATCACACATCATCTTCTTGATCAATGTACCCTCTTTATTGTATTGCTGTAACAATCCGAACTCATTATCACCATCAAGGTAAGTCCCTTCCCACTTTACCTGACCATTGGTATAGTACTCTTTGAATGGGCCGTTTTCGTTATTGTTTGCCATAGTTACTTCCTCGGTAAGAATGCCACCTTCATTATATTTTTTAAGTAATCCACTCATGGTTCCAGCAACATATGGCACCTCTAGACTCAAGACACCAGTATCATAATACACCTTGTAGTCACCCACAATTATATCATTTAGATAAGTTTCTTCTATTTCGGGATGGCCTGACTTGTGGTAGATAGTTCGCAATCCATCGAGGTGATCATTTCTGTATAGAGATACCTCTATCTTGTTACCTTCTTCGTCAAAAGATTCGTAGCTCCCGTTTTTTTGCCCAGAGTCATTGACTTGATAGCGTTCTGAGATAGCTCCAGATGCGGCCTTCTTTTCAACAAAATTTGATTTCTTACAAGAAGAAAAAACTAAAAAGAAGAGGATGCTTAGCGCAAATGCGTATTTCATTTTCATTCAGTTGCCGTTGAATAGGATTAGATCAATTATAACAAGAGATTTATCGTAAATATTGCCATTACAGTTAAACTCAAATGTAATTAAGAGATCTCCACGACATAATAAAAGTAGTAGAATTTGATGGATTCTATTCATTCTATACAAAGCATAATCAATTTATCAGTCCTGAAAGTCATTAACAATTCTATCACTGCTTAAGTTAAAAAGATTCTGTTTTAAGATTTTCTACCTAATTAACGACCATAAAGCTGTTTTTTCTTGATTTATAAATAGAAATTTCTCTATCTTTGCACTCTTTTAAGCGCCTCAGGCAAACTACAAATTTTATAAAAAAGTTTTACGATGAAACGTACATTCCAACCATCTAGAAGAAAGAGAGTTAACAAGCACGGTTTTAGATCTAGAATGGCTACTAAGAGCGGTCGTAAAGTATTGGCAAACAGAAGAGCTAAAGGTAGAGCGAAGCTTACTGTTTCTGATGACATGAGAGTTAAGTAAAATTTCTCTCCCTTTTCTATGGAATGGCTAAATAATTAAGTATTGCGTTTTGACTAGGAGTTTTGAGTCAGAACAAGGCAAAAAAACACAGGGATAGTAAGCTATCACGAGGCTCTTTAACGGAGTGCTGCCGCAAAAGTGACAGTCATAAATCGGAAAATTATTTTTTATCCATTCCAAAACGAGTCATACAACTATGGCTCTCCATAGATCACTTAATAAGAAAGATCGACTTAAGAGTAAAATTCTCTTGGATCGCTTGTTTGAGATTAAACAATCAGAGTTTGTTTATCCATTCACCGTTCTATATGAGAAACATACTGTTGTGTTAGAAACGTTACCTAATACTCCCGCTCCTCCTCCTGTACTCTTCAGCGTTTCTGTACCTAAAAGAAAAATAAGGCAAGCCGTAAAGCGCAACCTTATTAAACGCAGAGTAAGGGAGGCTTACAGATTAAACAAACACATATTGACTGAAGCTGTAAATTCCAGTGAGGAAACCTATCACTTAAGTCTGATGTTCATATATATACAATCAAAAATACTGGATTACAAAAGCATTGAAAAAAGTGTTGTAAGGTTGATAAACAAGCTAGTTTCCCAAATAGAAAACACTGAAGAGGATATATCTAAAGCCAAAACTGATATCTGATGATTCTTTATCATACCTTTATAAGAGAATAATTAGGATATTTAGGTACTTATTTATGTCACTATAGCAGATTAACAATTTTGACTATCAAACGATTTTTCATACATCTATTACTCATGGCTGCGCTTCTCGCAGTTGTATTTGCTGCAGTGCTACTTTGGTTAAGGGTATATACTAACCATGGACAGAAACTAGAGCTAACTAGTTATGTAGGACAAAATTTTGAAGAAGCGGCTTCAGACGCCAAGAAAGCCAGTTTCAAACTCATTGTCAAGGACTCCATACATAAGGTAGGTCAGCCAGGAGGTGTTATTTTGACACAGAACCCAGGCGCAGGAAATAAAGTAAAAGAAAACAGGAAGATATATGTGGATGTAACTAAGTATAATCCAGATGAAATATTACTTAAAAACCTATCTATACTATACGGTCGCCAGTATACCGCTAAGGTCGAAGAGTTGAATTCTCTAGAGATAAAAAGTAATGTAAAAGGATATAGATACGATATCGGAGAATCAGATCATATTTTAGAAGTATGGTACGATGGGAGACTTGTTGATGGTGCAAGTGGAAGAAAGTCAAATGTCAAAATAAAAAAAGGAGATACACTTAATTTCGTACTAAGTGAAACTAAAGGTGCAATAGTACAAATACCTGATCTGGTATGTCAACAGTTCTCAACAGCTAACTTTATTCTAGATGCCAGTCAATTTGACTTGGGCTCTGTAGAACAAGTAGGTGCTATTACAGATGTGAATACAGCCTATGTCATAGGCCAGAACCCATCTTATGAAGATGGAAGGAAAATAAATACTGGAACACTTATAGAAATAACAATTCAGCAAGACCAACCAGAAAGCTGCAAATAACTACGTATTTCAGGTTGAAATAGTTCCTACTATATATAAACAAAAAATAAATGTTAAAATAAATTTAACATTATGTGTTACCTAATGCTTTGTTCGAAGTCTAAAAAGCAATCTAATCTTATTGATTAATCTATTATTTATCTAAAACGAATTTTAAAATGGGTGATACAAAAAAAATATTTGAAAATGCTTTTGGCGGAATGGCTGAATCAGTAGGTGTTTTCTTACCGAAACTAATAAGTGCATTAATTATCCTCTTAATAGGTTATATCATTGCTAAAGTAGTTAAAAGAGTATTACAAGAAGTTCTTAAAGCTGTAAAGTTCAATGATATCGCTGACAAGATGGGAATCAATGGCTTTTTTGCAAAATCAGGTCTAAAATCTGATGCATCAGGAATGATAGGTAAAATGGGCTACTGGATGATCATGTTAACAACTCTTATTATGTTCTTTGATAACCTTGGGTTACCACAGGTTTCAGGACTATTGACAGATGCTGTTGCATTTATACCTAAGCTTTTGGTAGGTTGCATATTATTAGTAATAGGCATGTATGCTGCTAACTTTCTTAAGGACATGGTTATTGCTACGCTTAAAGGTGGTGGTTTCGGAAGTCCAAATATTGTAGGAAACATTACTTACGGAGCAGTTATGTTCTTAACAGTTTCTATGGTTCTTAACCAAATAGGAATTGGTGGAGAC
>JALZVB010000190.1 GCA_023300835.1 Saprospiraceae bacterium
ATGATGAAAGTTGTGGCGATGCTATTGCTATTAAAGCTGATGTCAGTAAGGAAGATCAAGTTGTAAATATGTTTAAGCAAACAATTGACAAGTTTGGAACTGTCGATATCTGTGTGGCCAATGCAGGTTTGCAAAGAGATTTTGCAATGCATGAAATGCCACTAAAAGAATGGCAATTGGTAATTGATGTAAATCTGACAGGGCAATTCTTATGTGCTAGAGAGGCTATCCGAGAATTCTTAAGAAGAGGAAGAAGACCAGATGTTTCTAAAGCTTTAGGAAAAATAATCCATATGAGTTCAGTTCATGAAATCATTCCTTGGGCTGGTCATGCAAACTATGCTGCTTCAAAAGGTGCAATAGTTATGCTCATGCAAACGATTGCTCAAGAATATGGACCTATAGGTGTGAGAACTAACAGTATAGCCCCAGGTGCTATAAAAACACCTATAAATACGGAAGCTTGGGAGACGCCTAAAGCTCTTAATGAACTCAATAAACTTATTCCTTATAAGCGTATAGGTGAGCCCTCTGATATAGGTGCAGCCGCAGTATGGTTATGTTCAGATGAATCAGATTATGTTAATGGAACTACGCTATTTGTAGATGGAGCTATGACCTGTTATCCAGGATTCACAACTAACGGTTAATCAATTAATTAAAAATAATAAACTATGTCTAAGAAAGATAAAACGTCTAAAACACAAAAGATTCTAAAAAACAAAGTAAAAAAGTTAAAAAAAGAATCTGATGCAGCAAAAAGTGCATTGAAGAACGCTACTAAGAAAGCTGAGAAAAAGAAAACGAAGAAAAAGAAAACTGCTTCAAAAAAGAAAGTTGATAAGAAAAAAGCCTCAATGAAAAAAAACGTGAAGAAAAAGCCAGTAAAGAAAAAAGTAGCAAAGAAAAAGTAGTTAAATTAGGTATAAATTAACAACAAACTTAAAGTCATGGCAACACAAGAAGACAAAAGATTAAGTGATAATTATTCAGGAGAAAAGATGTGGTTGGAATGGGGGCCTTATTTGAGTGAAAGACAATGGGGTACTGTCCGAGAAGATTATAGCCCAAATGGGTCAGCATGGGATTACTTTCCTCATGATCATGCGAGATCACGGGTCTATAGATGGGGTGAGGATGGTATAGCTGGTATCTCTGATCGTCATTGTGCTATTTGTTTTGCTATTACGTTATGGAATGGAAAAGATGATATTCTTAAGGAAAGAATCTTTGGACTGACAGGGCCTGAAGGCAATCATGGTGAAGATGTTAAGGAGCTTTATTATTATCTGGACAGTACACCTACGCATTCTTATATGAAGCATTTGTATAAATATCCTCATAAGGCTTTTCCATATGGTGATATTGTAAAAACAAACGCCGAAAGAGGAATAGAAGAGTTGGAGTATGAGTTATTAGATACGGATCTATTTAAAGACAACGATTACTTTGATGTATTTACAGAATATGCCAAAGAGGATAGTGAAGATATACTAATAAAAGTTACTGTTGCTAACAGAGCTGACCATGACGAGAAAGTATGGCTCATGCCTACTGTCTGGATGAGGAACTTATGGTCGTTCAACCAGATGGATGGACATCATGGAATAGTAAAAGATCAAGATGAAAAAGATTTTGGCTCTGTTAAGATAACGCATCCCAAACTTGGTGACTATCATTTATACTTTGAGAAACCAGAAGAATGGTTATTTACAAACAATGAAACCAATACAGAGAAATTGTTTGGGCAACCTAATAAAACACCTTATGTAAAAGACCTTTTTCATGACGTTGTAATTAGTTCAGATTTTGAAACAACAAGAGCAAAAGAAGATGGGACTAAGTTTGCGCCTATGTACTGTCAGAATGTCAAAGCAAACGACGAGGTTGTTTTTAAATTGAGATTATCTAAAAAAGCGCATAAAGGTAATCCTTTAAAAAAGAGCTTTGATGATTCTTTTGCAGTAAGGTTAGAGGAAGCAGATGAATTCTTTGCAAAGTTTAAAAAAGAAAAGAATGTTGACTTAGAAAATATACAGAGACAGGCCTTTGCAGGAATGATGTGGTCAAAGCAGTACTATAACATTGATATGGAAAGCTGGATGAACGGGGATCCAGGCCATCCTACACCACCAGCAGAAAGGTTAAAAGGTCGGAACAATGAGTGGATGACACTGAATAATGAAGATATTGTCTCAATGCCTGACAAGTGGGAGTACCCCTGGTATGCCGCATGGGATCTTGCCTTCCATTGTGTTCCTATCGCCATGATTGACGCAGAGTTCGCTAAGAACCAAATGCTTCTCATGACAAAAGAATGGTATATGGCTCCTAATGGACAGATACCAGCTTACGAATGGGCTTTTTCAGATGTTAATCCCCCAGTTCAAGCTTGGGCAACTTATGAAATTTATAAAATTGATAAGGAACAAACTGGTAAAGGTGATATTACTTTCCTTAAGCGTATGCAGAATAAACTAGCCTTAAACTTTACTTGGTGGGTTAATAGAAAAGATAGAAGTGGTAATAATGTCTTTGAAGGTGGATTCTTAGGATTGGATAATATCGGCGTATTTGATAGAAGTAGCGAGATTCCAGGTAATGGTTACTTAGAGCAAGCTGATGGAACAGCATGGATGGCGATGTTTTCACTTAATATGCTACAGATTTCACTCGAAATAGCTAAACACGATATAGCATATGAAGATATGGCTACAAAATATTTTGAGCACTTTGTCATTATTGCTGATTCTCTTAATAATATAGGAAAAGATTGGACGGGTAGTTGGGACGAACAAGATGGTTTTTTCTATGATATACTTGTACTGCCTAGCGATACTTACATACCTATTAAGATAAGATCCCTTGTAGGACTCATGACACTAAATGCAGTCTTGCATATAGATGCAGAAACACTAAATGCTTTACCAAATTTTTATAATGGCTTAAAATGGTTTAGAAATTACAGACAAAAGCACGGAAAATACTTAGCCATAGAAGACTTAGACGAGAAAGAAGATTTGATTCTATCGTTAGTCCCTAAGGATAGAATGAAAAAATTACTCCATGCCTTGTTAGATGAAAAAGAGTTTTTCAGTCCTTTTGGTATTAGAGGCCTATCTAAGGTTCATGAAGATCCATATTCCATTATGCTAGATGGACAGTTGTTTTCTGTGAAGTATGCTCCAGCAGAGTCTGAAATTAGTCTTTTTGGTGGTAATTCTAATTGGCGTGGCCCAATATGGATGCCTATGAATTTCTTATTTGTACAGGCATTGAAAGAGTTTCACAAGTACTATGGTGATGATATGAAAATTGAATTTCCTTTTGGATCAGGTAAGAAAGTCACACTTGAAGAGATCAGTAGAAAGATTAGTCAAAACCTTGTTAGCATTTTCAAAAAAGATGAAAAT
>JALZVB010000191.1 GCA_023300835.1 Saprospiraceae bacterium
CTACTGTTGCAAGTTCAGGCGTTCTATTGGTTGTATTGATGAATTTCAAAGTTTCCGTAGAATCTTCACCTTCTTTCTGAGGTACTGACTTGATTGCCATTCTTATTAACCATGGAACAAACCCTATCAGTAGTGCAACATTAAGAAGGTTGAACACAGTATGAAATGCAGCCAAAGCATAAGTATCTAATATCTGTGCCTGGCTCAAGGCATCCGTTTTTATCTTAGAATTAGTTTCAAACAATCCACTAAAGCTATCTACAAATGTGCTTATATAACCGATAACATAAGGCAATAATAACACCATCCATATAACACCTATCACATTAAATAACGAGTGAATTCTCGCCGATCTCTTTGATTGTGTATTACCGATAAGTGAAGCCAATTCCGCAGTTATCGTAGTTCCTATATTCTCTCCCAGCACCATCGCGGCAGCTACTTCTAGTGGTAACCATCCCGCGTACACCAATGTCAACGTAATCGCCATAGCTGCAGAGGATGACTGCACAACAACAGTTACCATAGCACCAACCATTACAAATAAGATTCTTGAAAATATCCCAAACTGAGACCAACCTTCTACAAAAGCCAGTGCCTCGCCCCCTAGGTCAGGAACAGAGTTTTTCAGGTAAGATAAGCCTAAAAATAAAATAGCAAAACCTATTAAAAACTCACCCCAATATCTTCTCTTTCCTACTTTAGAAAATAACATGGGAACACCTATCGCAAAAATAGGAATAGAATAGGCACTCAGTTTTACTTTAAATCCAAGGATCGCAATTATCCATCCTGTTACTGTTGTCCCAATATTGGCCCCCATCATAATACCTGCTGATTCCACTAATGAAATAAGTCCAGCATTAACAAAAGAAACCGTCATAACTGTCGTTGCAGAAGAAGATTGCACAAGAGCTGTTATTAAGAAACCTGTAAATACCCCAAGGTATCTATTCTTGGTCATCGTTCTTAATATGTTTCTCATCTGAGAGCCAGCGGCTCTCTGTATACCTTCACTCATCATTTTCATACCATAGATGAAAAATGCAAGAGCGCCTAGAATTTCTAATATACCCATAATCCCAAAACCGGATTTACCTGAGCCTGCATATGCAGCAACAGAACTCATAGTTATGAGTGAGATTATGATTAATGAATATTTAAGAATTGATTTCATTAGTTATTGGTTTTGTTTTAGTTAGTTGGCTAGAAATGAAAATCTATTTGAAATCTATAGATCAGATCATCATCTGATAAATCTATTTCTCGATATGTAATATCTGTCTGAACTTTGAGTTTATGGCCTACAATAAACTTCGATAACCCCAGTGTATATTGAGTCTCCGGAGATGCGACCTGCTCTTCTGGATTGACATCTGTCCATCTTGCTGCCAGTTCGTAATTACTTTTGAACATATAACCTAATGCAATATTAGTTGCATTTCCAGTGTAGTACGTTCCTATTTCATTGTCTGCATCATCAAAAACGATAGGCGAGCCTTCTGCTTGTCTATTAGCATATTCTGCCATCAATGACCAGTTCTGATACTTAAACATCATATCAACAAAGAATGAAGATAAGTCTTTGCCAAAAGCCGTACCATTATCATCAAACAGAAAATTCCCTTTCTGCCCTCTTGTTCTTCCTGCTCTTATGTTTTTGTCATAAGCTACAGCAAATGCTAACTTAGGTTCTGACTCATACTTTACTGCTGATCCTACATAAGCTCCTTTGGATTTGAAATCTCCGAAAGGAAAAAACTCTATCTTAGCAGTGTATGCTTTGCCTCCTATATTTCCAGAAGTTATATTCTTACCTTCTCCAGATGTAATAGCCACACCTTCTTTTATAATAAAATTGTTACCTACTTTGTGTTTATGTAACAACATAATACCTACATCTCGATCAAGCGTATAGCGAGAATTAAGTCTAGAACGATCTACAAACTGTAGGTTTCCAGAAGAGATGATGCGTTCTCTGTTGCCTAGCATTTTACCTTGTCCAGCCCATATACTGAAGCCCTTATAGAAATTCCATGTGACACTGGCATCCAAGATTATGTTTGCGGCATTACTGAATTGATCACTATTCCCACCGCCATTGTCTCTATTGGACAATGCCAACTCGGCTTTATACTTTAACTTAGGGGTAAGTGCCCATCCACTTAGCTTGAGCCTAGAACGCCTTATAAACATGGATGATTCGTGATCTTCAAGAGAAGAAAATTCATCATTTTCAAGATTCCAACTGCTCTGATATAGGGTCTGGAAACGAAAGCCTAACTTTAGGTAAAAGGTAGAATCTTTTGCAGTAACTTGAATTCCCTTTCCAAAACTGGGAACAATGGCTTGCGCCGATATCTCACTGCAAAAACAGGTTATTAATGTAAATGAAATTGATAATAATAGGTGTCTCATTAGATTATTTCAGGTTATCTTTAAATATCCTCAAAAATAAAAGGTCTAATGTTAAGCCAATATTAAATGTCAAATATTAAGGTTCCCTTAGCGACATTATGTATTAGGTATTGAAAGCTGAGGTTGTTTATCACAGCATTATATATAGCCTATCTATTCCAAGAGACAGTAAATAGAGGTACCCGTAAGTAATTACGTCACAATGTTAGCCTGCTACCCCATTTTCGTTTTTGAAGCTGACATATGAGTATATGATTGGTGTTAATGAAATTATAGCAGTGATAATTAGAAATAATGTATGATTCTGTGCTTTATCCAATATCAAACTTGAAAAGACAACAATAATTCCACCTACAAACCACATTTT
>JALZVB010000192.1 GCA_023300835.1 Saprospiraceae bacterium
CAGAAAAAAAATATGTCAGATCCCAAAAAATACGCATTAAGAGGTGTTTCCGCATCCAAAAGTGAAGTGCATGATGCTATCAAAGGTATGGATCAAGGACTATATCCTTTGGCATTCTGTAAAATACTACCCGATATCACTGGAGGTAGCGATTCACATGTTAATATTATGCATGCGGACACAGCAGGAACTAAGACGAGTCTCGCATATATGTACTGGAAAGAAACGGGAGATCTTTCTGTGTGGGCTGACATTGCGCAGGATGCTATTGTTATGAATATTGACGATATGGCCTGTGTAGGTGTTATTGAAAAAATACTGCTTTCATCCACAATTGGACGTAATAAGAACTTGATTACTGGCGAAGTGATCGCAGAGATAATACAGTCTACCAGACGATTTACTGAGATGTTGCAGAAGCATGGTGTAGATATACACCTTGCTGGTGGTGAAACAGCTGATGTTGGGGATATTGTGAGAACTATTGATGTAGGTTTCACAGCATTTGCAAGAGCTGCTAAGGAAGATCTAATAATTAATAGAATTAAGCCTGATCAAGTAATTGTTGGTTTTGCTTCATATGGCCAAGCTACTTATGAGAACCGATACAATTCAGGTATGGGAAGTAATGGGCTTACTTCTGCTCGTCATGATGTATTTAGCAGTGTATATAGGACAGCTTATCCTGATAGTTACGATAATAATACACCAGAAGAAGTAGTTTATATTGGCAGTAAGAAATTAACAGATACAATCAATATAGATGGGGAAGACCTCTCTATAGGAAAGTTGGTTTTATCACCGACAAGGACATTCTTACCACTCCTTAAAGACATTCTAGGTAAGCATAGAAAAAGTATTGCTGGTATAATTCACAACACAGGAGGTGGACATACTAAGGTGAAAAAATTTGCACCTGGTGTTACCATTATAAAAGATAACCTGTTACCTATACCGCCATTATTTCAGTTAATAAAAGAGGAGTCTGGAGTGAGTAATTACGATATGTTCCAAGTATTCAATATGGGTACGCGATTAGAAATATATACTGATGCGGATACTGCAAAAGATCTCGTTTCTATAAGTAAGGAGTTTAATATTGATGCTCAGATTATAGGTAGGGTAGAAACAGCTTCAGACCAAGGTAGGGTTGAGGTCATTCATAATGGTGAGACACATTCGTACTCTTAAAGATAATAGTAGTATTGGTAAAAACGATAAGTATGAATCGCGTTGAAACTACTTTTTATCAACTTTAGATTTCACCTTATCTATTAGTTCTTCACCTTCCTTGATTACAGTTTTCAGCGTTTCAGATTTTTCACTGATGTCATCTGTTAAATCTTCTACAGCTGTTTTACCCTTTTCTACAGCCTCTTGGACTTTAGTTTTAATACTATCTATATTGATGTTTTCTTCAACGACATTAACTGTCTTCTGATAAGTTTCACCAGCTTTTTCAACAACTTTCCCGGTGGCGTTTTTTACTCCCTTTATAGTGTTGGAAATATATTCTTTTTCTAGAAGATCATCGATAAGGTCCATAGAGTTCCCCATACTCTTTTTGCCTAGTTTAGTAGACTTAAATAAAGTAGTCAATAGTTTTTTGAAGATCATCGCTTTCATAGTAATCGGATTTGGTTCTTAAAAGTATCCTATATATGTATGCGGAGAAATAGATTTTAGTTCCTGTTTAATGGAATCATTAACATCTAATTCATTAATAAACGTAGTTATCGTCTCTTTGGTAATTTTTGAATTCCCTCTTGTAAGTGCTTTTAAGGCTTCGTATGGTTTAGGGTAACCTTCTCTTCTTAGAATGTTTTGAATGGCTTCTGCAACTACTGCCCAATTAGATTCTAGGTCACTGTTGAGTTTGGATTTATTGAGGATAACTTTATTAAGGCCCTTAAGTAGAGACTTATAAGCGATGGTACAATGACCAAATGGAACGCCTATGTTTCTCAATACGGTGCTATCTGTTAGATCCCTTTGTAACCTAGAGATGGGTAACTTGTCAGCTAGGAAACCAAAGATGGCATTACCCATACCTAGATTGCCTTCTGCATTTTCAAAATCAATAGGATTAACCTTATGGGGCATAGCTGATGAACCTACTTCATTTTCTACGAGCTTCTGTTTGAAATAATCCATACTGATATAAGTCCACATATCTCTGCATAAATCTATAAGAATTGTATTGATACGACTTATGTTTTGTGATATAGCAGCTACATCATCATAGTGACTTATCTGTGTTGTATAGTAAGATCTTTTGAGCCCCATCACTGTAACAAACTTGTCACCAAATGATGGCCAATCTATATCTGGGAATGTTACTTTATGTGCATTATAGTTTCCTGTGGCCCCGCCAAACTTAGCCTTTATAGGTACCGATTTTAATAAAGACAACTGATCTTGAAGTCTTTCTACAAATACCAAAATCTCCTTGCCTACAGTTGTAGGACTAGCCGCTTGGCCATGTGTTCTGGCCAATAGAGGAATACCCTTGTAATCATGTGCCAGAGATTCCAACTTAGTAACTACGGACTCAATTTCTGGGTAATACTGTTCATCGAGATATTCCTTGATAGACCAGGGTACAGCTGTGTTATTAATGTCTTGAGAGGTCAATGCAAAGTGGACCCATTCAAGATATTTATCTAGTCCCAGTTCTGTCATTTTAGCTTTGATATGATATTCTACAGCTTTGACATCATGATTGGTAACTTTTTCTATCCTTTTTATGGATTCAGCGTCTTCATGACTGAATGTATCGTAGATCCCTTTGAGTTGGACCCTATGCTCACTTAGACCAGCTAACTGTGGTATTTCTGTATCAATAAGAGCTAGAAGATATTCAATCTCAACTCTCACTCTGTACTTTATAAGTGCATATTCAGAGAAGTATTTAGAGAGAACTTGAGTTTTAGATGCGTATCTACCATCTATAGGAGAAATAGCTGTGAGCATAATTAAGTTTTCACAAAAGTACCATTATAGTTTAAATGGTATAGCTACAAAAAAAAATAAACCCAGCACATTTGCAGGGTTTATTTTTAATCCATTTTTCATTATCTATCCACTTATAAGACAACTAATTGTGTTGTTACCCCTATGTGGGTTCAAAGTATTTTTATTTCATTACTCTATTAAGATCATCCGTCAATCAGAGTACTACTATTGAGTATAATTAAGTCTCATAATAAACTACATAGTTAGAATGGTGTAACTACAAAAAAAAATAAACCCAACACATTTGTAGGGTTTATTTTTAATCCATTTTTCATTATCTATCCACTTATAAGACAACGTATTGTGTTGTTACCCCTATGCGAATAGTGATAATTTTTTAATTATTAATTATTATACTCGACTATCCCTTTGAATCTCTTATGAGACCATAACCAACTGTGCTTGCTTTCCAGTATAAGTGCTTCTAAATGAGTAACATAAGTATGTGTTATAGATTCCGGAGTGGCTTGGGATGGATCTACACAGATGGGAAATATTTCTACTTCATAGTAACCTCTTTTTATTCTTCTTATATCAATGGAGTAGACGGGTAAACCAGACTGTATGCTATAATGAGCCGCTCCCAAATGAAAAGGTGTTGGGTTGCCAAAAAAGTTGACATCAGTTCTTATGTTATTCTTATAAGGCATTTGATCTGCTATGAATACAATCGCTTGCTTTTGTTGAGGTAGATCATTGAAGTAATCTTTGGTTTTAAATGTAGGCACGACGCTAACATTATTACCTGTCCTTCCAGCCATTATATACTGGTTAATGTATTTGTTAGATAAAAATTTCACTATACCTACAACATGGTGTTCCATCTGTAAACCTAGAGAGATAGAGCCCCATTCCCAATTGTTATAGTGTTGGCTAAAACAGATTACAGTTTCA
The DNA here is from genome assembly GCA_023300835.1 of Saprospiraceae bacterium. Classification (GTDB taxonomy): domain Bacteria; phylum Bacteroidota; class Bacteroidia; order Chitinophagales; family Saprospiraceae; genus RFSX01. The sequence continues at coordinate 3,910 of JALZVB010000192.1, forward strand.
TTCTTGTTGATGTGAGGATCAAGAATTTCGGGATTTAGCAATTTAAATCGTGGGATCAGTGATTCTGGAGATATACTCAGACCTTTGATAGATTCTAGGCTTATGTCTACAAAGTTAGTATAGAAATTTTTGACGATTTCCTTTTGTTGCTTTTCAGATAGTTCCGGTAGGCAGTGTTTAATATTCTTCTGAATAACATGAAGCCTATATTTAAAAATTTTGTGCAACAGAAAACTAAAAGTATCAGATATTCTATACAAAACAAGAAAGGGAATGAACCTGAAAAGCCCTGTAAACAGCCTGAATATTATATAGGTAAGGAATTTCAATATTATATAATTATTGCGAAGTCTTCCTCTTCATTGTTTTCTGCAAAAAGATTAGCTTGAGCCAAACCCATATGAATAAATAGGTTTTGAGAAGAATCATAAAACTCCTCACTTAATAATTCCTTGAGTTGCTGCGGATTCTCGACTTGACCGTCTCTGAATTTGTAAGTTTGCTCCAGTAGACCTTGTTCTAGTTTGACACTGTATCTTCCATTCATATGGAATACGGATACTCTAAGATCTTTATGTGTCCATTCATCAACTATCCTCATGGTATTGTTTTTTTATACTTCTAGATATGCTTTTATAAATACGACTTAACTCCTTTTCATCTTTGAGTAATTTAAGATGATTCTTTTCTACCTTTTTATCATTCCTGATCGCTGGACCTGTTTGGATATCACAGGCATTAGCTGTTAATATCTTTTCAAATGTCTTTTTAGTCAATGCATCAAGAACGCTTGAGTCAAGATTGTACTTTTGTAGATACAATGAAGTCTTACAAGCCAGATGATTAGTGAAGTTGTTAATCATAACAGCGGCTAGATGGTACCTGAGTCTATCTTTATCTGTGATACTCGATACATTGTTACTTATACTTTTAGCTAAACTGTGCAGCTTGACTTTAGTATTTTCATTATGGCCTGTAATCAATATGGGCACCTCAGAAATATCAGTCGGGTGATTTTTTTTAAACGACTGAAGAGGGTAGAAACAACCATAATTTCCGCCTACTTCTCTCAGAACTTCTGAATCAATAGAACCAGATGTATGTGCAATATATTGGTTGTTAGTCAGGGCAAATAACTGCTTACTGACAGTAGCTATGGCATCATCGTTCACCATGATTAGATATAGGTCAGCCTCTGTATTTATTTGAGACAAATCGTCTGTTGTACTTGCTTGTACAATAGAAGCCAAGGCTTCAGCATTAACGATAGACCTAGAAAAAACTTGTTTAATTAAGCACCCTGTATTATGTAATGCGGGTATGATGTGATGTGCGATATTACCGGCACCTATAGAAACTATGGTCTTTTTTTTAGGCATTTCTAGTAATACGTCTCTGCCAGAAAGCTAAGAAAAAGCCTAGCATCATCAAACATGACCCTATCCAAAACAAATTGATTCCTGGGAAGACTCTTGCCTCAAGTACAATGAAATCTGATCTAGGAACGTTCTCTGCTATATCAACAACGACTTCTTTTGTTCTCTTATCTTTTGCTAAGTTGAAAGTGAAAGTTTCGTTTACAGGGTTTATTGATACTAGTCTGGCATGAACACCTGTACCCGCTAGATAATCTTTTATATTGAAGGGCTTCGAATCTCTTATTATATAAATAGGTTTAAGTAGCTGGTCGTTACTGTTTACAAGTAGTGCCTGTATCGCAATATCATTTTCCTTGGCTGGGTAGTTAGGATCAGTAAACTCTTTTTCGAATCCTAATAATTGAAATGTTTCTCCTTGATAATCAAATGATTCTCCTTTCTTTAGTTCTATTTCAGTATAAACTAAGTCGTCTTCACCTGAGAAGTAATTGTCAAATGTCTGTTCATTAAGTCTAATCTTAACGCCAATATCATTTATCTTCTGAGGATACTGGTACAGCATATTTTCTTTGAGACCTATGGCAGGTTCTATTTGAAATGTATCTGTTTTGTCAAGATTGTAGAAGTTAATTCCTACACCAAGTCCAAGGTCATTGCTAGCGTTATCATAATCCTTGTTAGTCGGATCAAATGTTGTGTATGTTAGTATGCCATAATTCTTCTTAGTGAAAAGCGTATCTCCTATACTCAATGTATAAGTAACGTACTTAAGACTGTCCTCTTCCTCCTTCATATATTTAATGTCCTGTTGGGACTTAGGAAGTGCGGCAACATTTGTAAATATATCTTTGTGTAGATAGTGCTTAGTTGCTGGATTAGATGCGGCTACTTTTGAGAAATCATTGGCATACAGAATATTAGGGTAGACATAGAACGGATCTATATTTCCTAATAAAGAATCTTCTTTCTCGAATTTCACTTTGAATGTTCGTGTTTTATCTATAACAGTGTCACTCTCATAAGTCAACCAATAATTGTTAACATAGAATGGTTCATCTTTTATCAACTTTACTGACTTAGCCAGATCCTCATCTTTTATCAATCCTTTCATCACAAATGGATTAGTTGTAAGTGTGCCTTCGTTCAGACCACTTGCTATGACGCCTATTATCATTATTCCAAATCCTATGTGTGATAATGTAGCTGATGCCATCTTCATATTCATTCTGCCGACAGAAATGAGGTAGAGTAAATTAGCAATAATTGTATATGATGCACAGAATGTAAGTAAAGCGTATTTCCAGTGAAAGTAATCAAGCCATAAACTCAATAGTCCCGTTAGAATTATTCCCAATAGAGCATAAAAAATTTGTGATTTGGCGAAAGCTATTTTTTTAGAACCAGACATGTTTTCTGTCTTGTATCTCAGGAATATTGTATTGGCAGATAGAACTGATACGAGGACACCTATCCATATTTGAAATTTATTATAATGCGGGATAGGGTCTTTTATCACAGTTCCTACAAATTCTGGATCCCATAAAGTAGCAATGGCATTATATACAGGAAGAGATGTAGAGAATGCAATTATTCCTCCACTGAATAGTAATACCAAAGCACCGACAAACATCCAAAATTCTCTAGAAAGTATAGATTCTTCTTTTTTGAAAGTCGGTATGAATTTACTCCTCATTATATAGAGAATCAAACTCAAAACTGCGAATACAGTCACCAGAAAGATAAGTTGAGGTTCTAATCCCATTTCTGTAAATGCATGTGCTGATGTATCACCTAGTATGCCACTTCTTGTCAGGTATGTAGAATAAAGTATAAGGCAAAAACAAAGTGTATAATAGATATAGGTACTCTTGATAGCTCGTCCGGTTGTTCTTGCAATAAGGTTGGTATGTACACCGGCAATCAATATTATCCAAGGAACTAGAGACATGTTCTCTACAGGATCCCATGCCCAGTACCCTCCAAAAGATAATGCTTCGTATGCCCAGGCACCTCCCATCAATATGCCGACACCTAGTATTCCTGCCGAGAATAGTGCCCAAGGTAAAACAGGCTTCAACCATGTTGTATACTTCTTTGTAAATAACCCTGCCATGGCAAAGGCAAATGGTATAGTTGTACTGGCAAACCCTAAAAATAAAGTAGGCGGATGAATAGTCATCCAATAGTTCTGTAATAGAGGATTAAGCCCAGTTCCAGATATTGAAACGAGGTAATCTGCTTTTTCAAAAATAGGCCCGCTGAATGTATCCCTTAGTAAAAGGGTAGGGTTACTACCAAATTTTATAAGTGTATCTCCTATCTCAAAGTGTATGCCTAATAGCATGGAGTTAATAACCGCTTGAGCAAGTGCTAAGAACATTAATACGCCTGATTCCCATTCACCTGCTTTTCTTATAAGTATAAGCCCTAGAATGATATGCCAGAACATCCATAACAGAAAACTTCCTTCTTGTCCTTCCCAGAAAGCTGAGAAAATATAACGCATGGGTAGCTCTGCAGAAACATGAGCTTGTACATAGGCGTATTCATACCATTGGTTAACCATTATATAGAACAACATGGCAACCAATGATATTATAGATATTCCATGAATAAAAAAACCTGCACGGCCTAACTTTTTCCACGTTAGGTCGTCTTCATTCTTAGTAGACTTGTAGTATGAATAGGCGCTGAAGAGAACTGATGTGAACCCAAGTATTATAAGTATATGCCCTAGAATTCCTGGCCATAAATGTTCTCCAATGTATTGTATATCTTCTTTCAATGTTGGTGTTTCTAGCTCGCAGTTCCTCTTATTTGCAGTTCTTCGTCTTTATATTTAGAAGGGCATTTAAGTAGAACTTCGTCAGCTATAAATGTTTCTCCTTGCATCTTACCTGTAACGACTACAGATTCTGATCTCTCAAAATCCTGGGGCTTGGGTTTTTTTAGAATTACCTTACTGCTTTTTCCATCAGTATCAATCATATAGAAACTGAATGCATTAGGATTAGTAAGTGGATCGTAATCTATGTCTTCTTCCTTATTAAGAGCGCCAGATATTTTTACCCTTTTCTGACTGCTATTTGCTTCCGTGAATGTAGCGTAAGTCGTAACATCTTTAGAAGCCGAAAGTAAGATTACAATTCCAGCTATAATTGCTATAAGTCCAATGATGTAGCTCTTTTTCATAATTACCGCTTTAAGTGAATAACATTACTAAGTTACGATGTATTTACAACAACAAAATTGATTAATAGATTATATAAATCGTAATTAATTTATTAATAATCTAAGCTGAGACCTAATCAAATAGTGATTGTACAAATTGGGCTTTGTTGAAGACTTGAAGATGCTCAATACCTTCTCCTACACCGATGTACTTAATTGGAATTTTGAATTGATCCGATATGCCTAATACTACACCACCTTTGGCCGATCCATCCAACTTAGTTAACGCAAGAGAGGTTACTTCGGTTGCTTCTGTGAATTTATTGGCTTGTTCTATTGCATTCTGCCCCGTGGTCGCATCTAAAACTAGCATTACTTCGTGTGGTGCACCAGGATGACTTTTGAATATAGAGTTTTTGATTTTAGTCAACTCTGTCATGAGGTGTTTTTTCGTATGTAATCTACCTGCAGTATCTATGATACACATATCTGCTTCTATGTTGATCGCATGTTGTACGGCCTCATATGCAACAGATGCCGGGTCCGTATGCATGCCTTTGGAGTAGAAGTCTACGTCATTTCTGTCTGCCCAGATCTTGAGTTGATCTACTGCTGCAGCTCTAAATGTATCGGCAGCGCCTAAGACTATTTTTTTGCCTCTCTTCTTATATTGGTGAGCTAGCTTACCGATAGTGGTCGTTTTTCCTACACCATTAACAC
>JALZVB010000193.1 GCA_023300835.1 Saprospiraceae bacterium
GTAAAGCCACCGCCGCTGCAATTTCTTTCTCCACTTGCTGCTCCGCTTTCAACTCTTCAGACGAGTAGTAATCTTTGACAAAATGTGTGTCAAAGTTTCCAGAAACAAAGGATTCATGCTCAAACACAAACTTTCCGAATGGTATTGTCGTTTGGATTCCTTCGATTTTATAAGCTTTTATGGCTTCTTTCATACGCTGTAATGCCTCGTTACGGTCTTTACCGTAAGTGATGAGCTTGGCTAGCATCGGGTCATAGTAAATTGGAATTTCCATGCCTTGTTCATAACCATCATCTACACGAACACCTTCTCCTTCTGGTATTTCATAGGTATCGAGTGTACCCACGCTTGGAAGGAAGTTATTGAGTGGGTCTTCGGCGTAAACTCGCAACTCGAGTGCGTGTCCTTTAATACTTAAATCGTCTTGAGTAAATGCTAATTTTTCTCCACGCGCTACTTTAATTTGCTGCTCTACAAGGTCAACTCCGCTAATGAGTTCTGTAACTGGATGCTCCACTTGAAGACGGGTATTCATTTCTAAAAAGTAGAAATTCTTATTTTCGTCTAAAAGAAATTCAACAGTTCCTGCTCCAACATAATCACATGCTTTGGCAACTTTTACGGCTGCCTCTCCCATTTCCTGACGCAATTTGTCATCTAAAATGACACTTGGTGCTTCTTCTACTACTTTCTGGTGTCTCCTCTGGATACTGCATTCTCGCTCAAATAAGTGAACGGTATTGCCATGTGTATCTGCAAGAACTTGTATCTCAATGTGTCTCGGAGAGGTTACATATTTTTCAATAAAAACAGATCCATCACCGAATGCTGACAGGGCTTCACTGATAGCACGTTCCATCTGGGAGGGCAGTTCGTCGTGACTTTCTACAACTCTCATTCCTTTTCCACCACCACCTGCTGATGCTTTTATAAGAATAGGGTAGCCTATTTCAGCACCTATCTTTTGTGCTAAGCTTATATCTGTAATGGCCTCATCTATACCGGGTACCATTGGAATGTTATAATCCTTGACAGCATCTTTGGCGGCAAGTTTACTTCCCATGACTCTTATGGCATGTGTATTAGGACCTATAAACGTAATGCCTGCTTTTTGGACAGCTTCCGCAAAATCTGCGTTTTCACTTAAGAAACCATAACCTGGATGGATGCCATCTGCGCCTGTCTGTTGAGCGGCTTCTATGATCTTGCTTCCTACAAGGTAAGATTCTGAAGAAGGTGCTGCGCCGATATGGACGGCTTCATCTGCATATAAAACATGAGGAGATTTCCTGTCTACATCCGAGTAAACGGCAACAGTCTTTATCCCCATTTTACGAGCCGATCTCATCACACGTAATGCGATTTCTCCTCTATTAGCAACTAGAATTTTCTTCATGATTGTTCTTCTTCCATTTCGATAAGAATTTGCCCTTTTTCTACGGACTGACCTTTGGTAACTTCTATGGACTTTACGATTCCATCTCCATCAGACTTGAGAACGTTCTCCATCTTCATGGCTTCCAAGATCGCCAATTGTGTCCCACTCTCAATAGTATCTCCCGGCTTAACAAGTATGTCTAAAATCAGTCCTGGCATAGGCGCCTTGATATTGGACATTTTCTGGACCAAGTCATCAGCGAGTCCCATCTGATCTACCAGTTGATCATAATTATCTTCTATGTCAACATGATAGGTGTTTCCATTGATAGATAACGATACCATCTTATTGACAGGGTCAATGTCTAACAGATTTACGGAATATGCGTTGTTATCCTTGAGTAAGTGGTAATTATTGTCTCCATTATGCACAATATCAAGTTCCTGTGGCTTGGTGCCAGCAAGATCTATCCATTCTTCATCAATTTTGGCTCTGTATTCCGACATATTGGTTCGCTTTGGTAAGGAAACTACTCAAATAAGCTTTTTGATTGGACAAAAACTATATTCGGAGTTAAAAAAACAAATATATCTAAATGACAGCTGATATAGTAAGGGGATAGAACCCCAAATGGTTAATATTGAATTAAATTAAAAGAGGGTGGTGATTGTCTAAAGCCAAGTAGACAAGTAATAATAGTGAAAATATAGCCAGATTTACTTAGTTCCTTCTAGCAACAGCCAGTTGATTCTTAAGAGTATTAATAGCGTTATTCCATTGAGAAATAGAAATGGCATCTGAGTGATTATTATCTGCTTCTTGGGTGGCTTCTTCTATTTGGTTTCTCCATTTTTCTAGTTTAGCATCGACGGCATTTTGAGAGAATGGACCTTCTTTGAATCGGGTTTTGTGAGATAGATATTCAGCGTCATATAATGCCCAACCTCTTGTAATTTTGTCGCAATTAGCTGACCATTGACTTAAGCCAAAGAAGCCAAAATTAAATGGTTCGCAATTATTGCGTGATTGCCCCCATTCATCGGCAATAGGCGTGACAGGGTTGACATTATTGATGATGTTTTCAAATGCATTGTCGAGATCCCATGGAATAAGATGGATTGTATTATCCTCTGGATTCTCGCACCAGTAATAGTTATGATTGGTACAATTGCCTCCACCGCAGTACCAGTGAAATGGGCCATCATCCGCACGTATGAGTCTATCTACTACAACATAAGACATGATGTCATTTACGTTCATCCATTTATCTATTGCGGACTTTAGTTGGGTATCAGTGCTGGCTTCTATAACTTCATTAGCAAAAGATGTTATAATTTCCGTGCTAGGATTTTCGTCTTCGTTGGTTTTCAGGCTCTCTATTAAGTATTGTTGTGGTGTTGCGGTTCCGTCAGAAAGCAATGGCCAGACTTCTTTGTAGAGGTTGCCGTCGGTATCATCAAAATTGTGTTTTACAAATCTCCCATCTATAACCTCTATCATTGCATAGACACCACTGTATACACCATTGATAACGAGTCTAGCATGTGTGCATCTCGGCGCTTTTACTCCCATTTCTCTGAATAATGAATATCCTAGCCTATCTCTCATCTGGGAATCATCGAGATTCATGGAATGAAACTGCATTTTCTTCATACCAAAGAACTTGTTGTCGCTTCCGTTCCAGTTGATTTTTATCTTCATGGATAACTTGGTACATGTTTTTGATCCTGATGGACGAGACCAATTACCTCCACTCAGACAATCAACAAAAGCACCTATTGACCCCTTATATCTTATCCCGACGGGACCTATAGTTTCGTTTTCGAATGTCATAGAACCTTCCACATATTCTTCGGCGGCAGGGTCTGAATCGATTTCATTGAGTGCTTCTGGTGACAAGGTAAGTTCAAAAGTATGAAGCTTATCATCATCAAATATGTACTCAGAATCCCCATCTAGAAACCTGGCAGGGGCATTAATTATTGTTGGATTAGATATAGGTACGACTTGACTTGTGTCAATGCCTGGGCTAGGGTCAGGGGTAGTTATAGTGATTTGTGGATCATCCTCGCAGGCAGAAAAACCTAGAAGTACTGTACAGAATAGAATAAATACATGCTTATTCATCAGCGACATTTATATAATGCAATATATCGAAAAAATCTGTCTGATATATTTATAGATAAGTTAATTCTTAGTAAAAAGTTAACCTTTTTTATCAATAATTGAATATTCTTGTTTTGACAAAATTGGAAACTGATAGAAGCCATGTGTAAATCATCATCTAATTGATTAATTTAGATTTTAAAATAGTCAAATAAACTTATGGACAAACGAGTAGCTAACGCAGCGAAAGCAATCGAAGGAATAATCGATGGTATGACCTTGATGGTTGGGGGATTTGGATTATGTGGTATTCCAGAAAATAGTATTGCCGCTCTTGTACATAGTGGTGTAAAAGGTCTAACCTGTATATCCAATAATGCTGGAGTAGATGATTTTGGGTTGGGGTTACTACTACAAAAACATCAAATCAAAAAGATGATTTCTTCTTATGTAGGTGAAAACGATGAATTTGAGCGACAGATGTTGAGTGGAGAGCTAGAAGTTGATCTTATTCCACAGGGATCACTTGCTGCAAGATGTCAAGCTGGTGGTGCTGGTGTACCGGCATTTTTTACTCCTGCTGGTTATGGAACTGAAGTCGCCGTAGGAAAAGAAGTAAGATATTTTGATGGGAAACCTCATATACTTGAGAATGCACTCATCTCAGATTATGCACTTATCAAAGCCTGGAAAGGAGATAGATTTGGAAATCTGGTGTTTAAAGGTACAGCCCGTAACTTTAACCCTGTTATGGCTATGGCTGGAAAAATAACAATCGTAGAAGTTGAAGAGTTGGTAGAACCTGGAGAGTTAGACCCTAACTTCATTCATTTACCCGGTGTATTTGTACAGCGTATATTCCAAGGAGAGAAATACGAAAAACGCATAGAACAACTTACCGTAAGGCCAAAAGCCTAAATCTCTACAAAGAATTATTATTCAAAAAAGAATACAAACACAACGCATGTTAGATAAAGCAGGAATAGCTAAGAGAATTGCCCAAGAATTGCAAGATGGTTGGTATGTTAATCTAGGAATAGGCATTCCGACATTGATTGCTAATTATGTACCTGAAGATCTTAATGTCGTTTTCCAATCTGAAAATGGTATTCTAGGCATGGGACCTTTTCCTATAGAAGGAGAAGAAGACGCAGATCTTATCAATGCCGGAAAGCAAACGATAACTGCGATGCCTGGTGCTGCTATTTTTGATTCAGCGATGAGTTTTGCGATGATAAGAGGACAGCATATTCAATTAACAGTTCTAGGTGCTATGGAAGTATCTGATAGCGGTGATATAGCGAACTGGAAGATACCTGGAAAAATGGTTAAAGGCATGGGCGGCGCCATGGACCTTGTAGCTTCATCTGATAATATTATTGTTGCGATGATGCATACAAGCAGATCTGGAAAATCTAAACTTCTCAGACAATGCAGTCTTCCACTCACTGGTGTTAAATGCGTCAAAAAAGTAGTAACCAATCTAGCTGTTATGGATGTTACTCCTGATGGTTTTTTGCTTCTAGAAAGAGCACCTGGTGTTACAGTTGATGAAATCAGAGCCGCTACAGATGCGCGGTTGATTGTAAATGGAGATGTGCCAGAGATGAAGGTTTAGGTTTTTTTTCTTAATACCTAATCAATGGATTCTAACAAGTTTAAAATTAAGGATAGAATAAAGAGTTTTCGTTTTGCTTTTGCTGGCATTGTAAACTTATTAAAAAACGAACACAATTCTAGAGTGCACTTATTTGTGTCTTTATGTGTTATTATACTTGGCTTTAAGCTACACGTCGATAAGTTTGAATGGCTAATTCTAATCCTATGTATTGGGCTGGTGTTCGTTACAGAAATACTTAATACGAGTATAGAGAAATTAGCTGATGTTGTAGATCCTAATTGGAATGTCCACATTGGTCATGTTAAAGATTATGGGGCTGCGGCTGTTTTAGTGGCAGCTGTAACTTCTTTGGTTATTGGTTTAGTGATATTTGTTCCTAAGGTTATGGGTTTATTGTGACGTGACGGATGTAGAATTGCTACCAATTGATACTAGAATAAAAAAGGGCACCTACTGGCGCCCTTCCTATTAACTAATGTTTTCTAATCTACTATTTCTCTTTTACTTCAGGAGCAGCTGGTTTCTTATCTACAGATGCTAATATAGCTGGTTTTGCCTTCTCAGGTCCTTCTACCTTTTCTTCACTATTTTTTCCAACAAGGGCTTTAGGTAAATTCATACCACTCTGTTCTAGGAAATCATTGAGTTGAGGCATCATCCCATATAATCCTTGAACAAAATTACTGACCCCTGTTCCATTACCACTGTCATAAACGATGACTTTATCTATCTCTAGGTCCTTAATAGCAGAAGTTTGAATCTTAGCTAATTCTGCGAGCTTGTCTATCATAAGGTAACCTATGGCACTCTGTGGATCTCCATTGGCAGCTTCTACCAGTTTCTGAAAACCTTCAGCTTGCTTGGTGAGTAAAGCTTCTTGACCTTTGGCTTGTGCCATGTATCTTGCTAGGATAGCATCAGCGGCACCTTTAGCAATTTCTCTTTGTCTTTCAGCTTCAGCTTGTGCCGCGATGACTGCTTTTTGTTTTTCTATATCTGCTTCTACAACTTCATCGGCTTGTCTTCTCGCTAATTCCATTTTACCTCTTGCCGTTTCTTTGGACTGTTCTGCAGAGTAAGCTTCTTCTAGTGCTTTGGCTGCGGCCACCTTAGTTGCAGCGGTGGCTTTTCTTTCTGCTTCAGCTACTTCAATATCCTTGAGTGCATTGGAATTGGCGATTTTTATTTGTGCAGTATTCTTACCTTCTGTAGCAATTGCATTTGCGTCAGCTTCTCCTATTTCCGCTTTAGAATTGGCTTCTGCAATACTTATTCTTTGCTTTTGAAATGCCTCAGCTTCACCGATTTCTGCTAACGACTGAGAATCTGCAACTTGTACTCTCTGTAGTTGATTGGCAACAGCTTCTCCTATTTCTGCTCTACTGTTGGCATCAGATACTTTCACTCTTTGGTCTTGTTCTGCTTCGGCTTGACCTATGGCACCTGTACGTGTTTCGTTAGCAACTTTTACACGAGCATCATTTATAGCTTTTGCGGCAGCTTCTTTTCCTAATGCTTGGATGTAGCCTGACTCATCTTGTATGTCAGTTACATTCACGTTGATTAATTCTAGTCCAATCTTGTGAAGCTCATTACCGACATTTTTATAAACAGAATCTACAAACTTGTCTCTATCGGTATTAAGTTCTTCGATATCCATATTGGCAATTACCAACCTCATCTGACCCATGATAATATCATGCGCCAATGATCTGATGGCAGGTTGCTCTAGTCCTAATAACCTTTCGGCTGCAGCAATCATTAGATTGGGTTTGTTACTGACTCCTACTGTAAATTGAGCTGGAACAGAAACACGAATATTTTGTTTAGATAAGGCATCTTGTAGGTTAACATCTATACTGATAGGTGTCAAGTCTAAGTACCTATAGTCTTGTATTACGGGCCACACAAAAGTTGCACCACCAGCATAACATTTAGCGGATTGTTCTCCTCCAGTTTTTCCATAGACAACTAAGATTTTGTCAGAGGGACATCTGCGATATCGACTGATAAAGAAAACAAGTAGTAGTATGCAGAGGAGCAGAAAAAATCCTCCCAAAATTAAGTATTCCATATGAATGATATTTTATAATTGATTAATATTTGATTCCTTTCTAACGTGTGCAAATTCTCCCTCTACGCTGACAACTGTGATTGCAGTGTCCGTTTTGAGTTCGACATGATCACTTGACTTAGCTTTTAATTCTCTGTTCACACCATTGACTTCTACATTTACGATACCCGTTCCTTCTGCGGGTATCTTTAAATAGACATTTCCTCTAGCGAAAAGTGCATCGTCCATAGACCAGTTTACATTCTCTTCATTTCTTAATAAAAGTTGAAACAGTTTACTAAGAATTGCAAATGCTACAAGTCCCGAGATTACACCTATACAAGCTGCAATGGCAGGATTCTGCTGAGAGCCTAAGAGTATTTTCATAACCCAAGATCCGACAGAAACAAAGGTTAACATACCTTTGATCAATCCTAAACCTCCGCCATCTGTATCAACTTCAGTAGATCCTATATCTGTATCTAAATCAAATCCACCTATTAACGATAGTAAGAAAAGCAAGATAAGAATGCCTCCTGCAAGGATAGAAACCCATGTGAGTATGGTAATCATGAATTTTATTTTAGAGTTAAGAATTTGTTAATTAATATAACGAGACTTTATGATTCTTAGTTCCATGTCGGCAGCCTTTCTGATCGATGTTCTAAGTGTCTTGGTCGATAAGATACGGATAACTAAGTGAAATACTGGAAGGGACGTTGTTATTTATCTTCTCATATTTAATTATTTTGAGATACTGATATAAAGATTGTATACAATTAATTATTGATGCGACATAGTTGTAAAACTTAAATTATGAGTATATTGACACTAATGTCATTTGTCATGATGTTCTTTTTAAATAATCATGTTGCCCATTCTCTTCCAACATTGGTTATAACTTTTGTGCAAAGGAATGTTTCACAATGAGGTCTGATCTTCCTATCATGAAAAATAAACTGGGCCGACAATCTATCAGTAATAGGATGTTCATATGATAATCCTATCCCAAGATTGGGTAGAGTTAGCCAGTCAAACTTTATTACTTTCTGTGAAGCAATCCATATTTTTTCAGTGTGACATATACGTTTTCTGATAAAAGTATTTGATACTTAGCGCTTCTTCCTCCTATTCGCTTTATAACTTCCAGCTTTTGGCTTTTCCCACAATCTTGTTTTTCTTATCTCTTTTTCTTCCTCTTTCTTCTTTCGAGAATTAGATCTAGCGTCTTGTTGTGTTGGCGT
>JALZVB010000194.1 GCA_023300835.1 Saprospiraceae bacterium
CCATGCCAGGGAACCTATTTTCAGTTATATGATTACTCTCAGATAAGTGACAAAGATGATGTCACATTCTACAGATGGTTAACCGAAGTCCATGGGGTAGGAACAATTCCATTGACACCTTTTTGTACACAGCCCAGTGAGAGTAAGCTCATTAGAATTTGTTTTGCCAAGACCAACTATGTTTTAGATCAAGCTGCTGATAGATTATTGAAAGTCTAGTCTAGTGATTCTAGGTTAAGGGAATTTTGGGAATTTGTCAAAATCAGGATCTCGCTTTTCTAGAAATGCGTTTCTACCTTCTTCTGCTTCCTCAGTCATATAACCTAGTCGAGTAGCTTCTCCAGCAAATATCTGTTGACCTACAAGACCATCATCAATGAGATTAAACGCAAATTTTAGCATTTTAATAGCCATTGGACTTTTCTTCAATATTTCTTGCGCCCATTTGAAAGCCTCATTTTCAAGCTCTGCATGTGGAACAACGGCATTTACCATACCCATATCAAAAGCCTCTTGCGCAGAGTAACTTCTGCCTAAGAAAAATATTTCTCTAGCTCTTTTCTGTCCGACTTGTCTCGCTAGATAAGCTGAACCATATCCAGCATCATAACTGGCTACATCTGCATCTGTTTGCTTGAATATTGCATGTTCTTTACTGGCTAGAGTCAAGTCACATACAACGTGCAGACTATGACCACCACCTACAGCCCATCCTGGAACTACGGCGATAACGGCTTTGTTCATAAACCTGATCTGACGTTGGACTTCTAGAATATTAAGTCTAGAGACACCGTCTTCTCCTTTATAGCCAGACTTAGCGCGAGCTTTCTGATCGCCACCTGAGCAGAAAGCATGTATGCCATCTTTGGGGGATGGGCCTTCAGCCGATAATAAAATGACACCTATTGTTCTGTCCTCACGAGCATCATGGAATGCTTGTAATAATTCTGATACCGTCTTAGGTCTGAAAGCGTTTCTCACCTCAGGCCTATTGAATGCAATACGAGCAACGCCATTACATTTCTTGTAAGTTATATCAGTGTATTCTTTGGATGTTTTCCAGTTTATTTCTTGCATTCTATTTGATGTTTAGGATCTCTTGTAGGTAATGTTTTTCTATGCCAAATTGTTTTTTCAATTGATTTATTTGATCAAGGATTGCTTGCTTTTGTGTTGCAGAAGGCGCTTTTTTATACTCACCTGTAATCAATAGATTTTTAGGCGTATGATTAGAATCTATAAACTCCATAATCTTTGTGCGATAACCATAGTAGTTAAGAACAAGTGCTCTTATTGTATCCGTTATCATTTCTGCAGTCCGTTCCAGTTGTATTCCATAATCAGTAATGGCAGATATAATATTAGTTCTATTTATTTCTTTGCGTATCTGCTTGTGGCAGCACGGAGAGCATACGATAACTTGTGATTTATTATTTATGCCATACGCGATGGCATCATCTGTAGCTGTATCGCAAGCATGTAAGGCGATGACGATATCAGCTTCAGATTTTTGTTGTGCATCTATATATCCTTCTATGAATTTTAAATTTTCATATGCACAGCTTTCAGATATATTGTTGCATTCCTTCACTAGGCCAGGACGCATTTCTATACCTATAACACTACATTCTATTTTTTTGTGGGATTGTAAATAATCATAAAGTGCAAATGTCAAGTAGCCCCTTCCACAACCCATATCTACAATTGAAAAACCATCTTTCAGATCAGCTGAGTCAATTATTGTGGATAGTAACTCTATGTATTTGTTAATCTGGTTGAATTTAGAGCTTTTACCCTTGAGGATTTTCCCTTCTTTATTTGATATACCAAGTGCTACTAAGTAAGGCCGCTGTGCTAAAACTAGTTTTTTTTTCTTTCGATTATGATCCATTGATACTTCAGCTTCTTGTACCTTCTGTTCCACTATCTTTTCTTTTCCTTTACTTGTTCTCATGTAATGAATATGTGAGGATGACAGTTTCAGATTAGCTTGTAGAAAGTCTTTAGTCAATAGATTTTCAATAAGAATTAAAGCTTCTGCGAATGAATAGTTTTTAGTGACGTCTTTAGTTTTGAACCTTGTGACAACTTTACATTGAACTTTACCTTTTAGTTCGACAAGTGTGACATGCGTACTTGAAATTTCACTTTCTTTATTTTTTTTATCAGAAAGCGTCAGCTTAACAACGGCCTTATCATTAAGAGCAGTTGATAGTTTGTCAAGTAGAAGAAATAGTTTTTGCATGTAACTGTAGATAGTTGATAGAAAATCTGTAAGTAAAAAGGTAATTGAACCCGTATTAACCAGAAGTATGGTCTGAAACTATGACCCAGTTATTATTAACTTTCTGCCATAATAAATCAAAATAACCACTAGGTGTATCTTCCTCTCGGGTCAATGTATATTTCCCGATCATATAAGCATAGTCGCTTGATAACACTTTTAACTCAATGATATCAAATTTGAGTATTCCCATTGCCGCTTTGTCAGGATAACCTTTTTTATAATTGAGTAACGTTTGGTTCCATCCTTGGGTTATTCCTTTAGAACCTATAAAAGTAAGGTCATCAGTCTTCATATAACCTTTCATAAAGGCATCAATATTCCCATTGTTCCATGCCTCTTGTTGTTCAAGTAGAACTGTTTTAATATCAGATTTTGAGGTTTTGATGTGACCTTTAGATATAGAGCAACCCATTTGTATCAAAAGCAAGAAATATATCAGTGAAAGTCGGGTCGTAACAATCAAAAGCTTTGTCATAGTAATTAATCTTATTTTCGGGATGTAAATTAAGCATATTATAATTTGACTTTGGAATTAGAACTTATATATCAGGATAATGAAATTTTTGCTGTTAATAAGCCACATGGTTTACTTGTACATCACTCCAGTATTGCTAGAAATGCAGATACGGCTTTATTACAACAGGCTAGGGATCAGCTAGGCAAGAAAGTCTACATTATACACAGACTTGATCGTAAAACCAGTGGGGCAATCTTACTTGCGCTTAATAAAGAGAGTCAATCATATTACAATGCTTTATTCAGAGAAGGGAAGGTTAATAAGAAATATGTTGCCATTGTAAGAGGTCATACTGATGATAACGGGACTATTGATTACCCAATAAAGAACTATAAGAACAAAATAAAAGAGGCGGTTTCCCATTATACAACCCTAAAGAGGTGGGAAATCCCCGTTTCTTCAGGGAAGTATGCGACCTCTAGGTATTCTATGGTCGAATTAGAGCCAGAAACAGGAAGATATCATCAATTGCGTATGCATTTAGCGCATATAAGGCACCCTATAATAGGAGATAGACCACATGGATGTAGTAAGCAAAATCGTTTTTGGAAAAGCACCTATGAAATGGAATCTATGATGTTACATGCAACAGAATTGAACCTAAAATCGTTTAATAACGTCGATCTTCTTATAAAAGCTGATTATTCAGCTGAATTAAATAATGTACACGACATACTT
>JALZVB010000195.1 GCA_023300835.1 Saprospiraceae bacterium
CATCCGTGGAGAATATGAAGGTGCAGAAAAATGGATTTCAACGATTCCAGTTGCCTACAAGTATTTATGTGCAATTTTAGCAGTATATTACAGATGTTAACTCTAGTAATAGCAGCCAGAAACGATCGAACCTACTACAGAAATACAGCCCACGTTGTCGCGTCAAGAATTTGATACATTCATCGTTATATATGCTTGTCATGTTGACTACGTATATTCAGAAGGCGAGAAGAGATTTGCTGAAAAGCATACTCATAAGGTCGTGTATGATAAGATGTTTGCCTTATTCAATAGTCTCAATGATTATCAATGTCTTAAGGTTATATTGAAATATAGCAAGCAGTATTACAGTTCAGAGGAAGAGAAGAACTTGTTTTTCAAACGATTAAAAATAGTCTTCCAGGCAGATGGAGAGATCTCTAGAATGGAAAGTGTATTCGTAGCGTTTATTAGCAAACTTATGGTAACGGACATTCAATAAGTACAAAATGGATTTAAAACTAGACGATAAGTTATTTGTTGTTACAGGCTCTACAAGTGGATTTGGGAGAGCTATTGCGTTAGGTTTAGTTAATGAAAACGCTAAAGTTATTATTAACGCCAGGGGAGAAGAGAAGCTCCTAGAGTTAAAAGAGATTCATCCTGATAACATTGAAATAATTGCCGGTGATATCACTACAGATGCTACCATAAGTGCATTGATAAGAAAAATAGGAAAGCGAAAGTTGTCAGGTATAGTTGTCAATGCAGGCGGCCCACCTGCCAATACATTTGCCAATACGAGTTTACAAGATTGGGACGATGCCTATAAGAGCCTGCTTCGATGGAAAGTGAAATTGACACAGGAAATACTCCCGTTGATGGAAGAAGAGAATTATGGGAGGGTCGTATATATCGAAAGTGCATCGGTAAAACAACCTATAGAAAACCTTGTACTATCTACTTCTTTGAGATTATCAGTAGTCGGATTTGTAAAAACCTTATCTCAAGAAATAGGTTCCAAAGGCATAACGATGAATATCATCGCACCAGGGTATCATGATACACCAGCGATGGATCGATTGTTTGACCGCAAAAGCCAATCCTTAGGCATTACTCAAGAAGAAGTGAAGGAGATGTTCAGAAAAGAGATTTTAGTCGGTAAAATGGGAAATCCCGATGATCTGGCAAGCCTTGCCGTATGGTTACTTTCGCCATATTCTCAGTTTATCACAGGTCAGACAATTACGATTGATGGCGGCCTTGTGAAAAGTATCTTCAGTTAGTATACTCAGAGTTCAAAAAAATAAGAATAAAATCTCTTTGTAAGCCGTAATGGTAAAACAAAGTTCGCTACAAGCTTCAAGACACCTTCTTTAAGTACTTCTATAAAGATGAAATTACAAGCAGATTGTGCTTTTATAGCTTTTAAAATTGCATATTTTCGTCATCTTTAAATAATTAACGTAGCGTTCGTATGAGTAACATAAACTTAGCTTTTCAGTTGATGCTCGTGGGTATGATTGCTGTTTTTGGCATATTATCTATTGTGGTAGGATTGGGTAGGGTACTTATATTTCTCGTTGGTAAGTATTCTAAAGAGCAAGTAGCCCCTATTGTCCAACGCAATAGACCTACGCAGTTAATATCAAATAAGAAAATAGCAGTTGTAACTGCAGTTGTGGATATGGTAACACAACAAAAAGGAATTGTAAAATCCATTAAGAAAATATAATAATACTATGGGTAAAGAAATTAAACTCGGTCTGGTATACAGAGATATGTGGCAATCATCAGGCAAGTACATGCCTAATGTAGAAGAACTCATGCAAGTTGCTGAGCCTATTATAGCGATAGGTTGTTTTGATAGAGTTGAAACGAATGGAGGTGGATTTGAACAGATCAATCTTCTCAAAGGACAGAACCCTAATGTCAGTGTTAGAAAATGGACGCAACCGTTTAACGATGCCGGTATAAAAACGCATATGTTAGAAAGAGGGCTCAATGGAATCAGGATGAGCCCCTGTGCCAAGGATTTGAGGAAACTCATGTTCAAGCTTAAGAAAAAACAAGGAACAGATATATCTAGATCATTTGATGGATTGAATAATCCGCAGAACCTAGCGCTATCGTTTCAATATGCCAAAGAAGGTGGAATGATCGCCCAAGGAGCTATGAGTATAACACATTCTCCAGTACATACGGTTGATTATTATGTAGACTTGGCAGACAAATATATCGAGCTAGGTGCCCAAGAAATATGTATAAAAGATATGGCTGGTATAGGAAGACCAGCTTCTCTAGGTAGAATGGTCAAAAACATAAAAGATCGGCACCCTTCTGTGATGGTAACTTATCATGGCCACTCAACGACAGGTTTTTCTATCGTATCAGCTCTCGAAGTAGCTAGGGCAGGTGTAGATGTTATTGATTGTGGTATGGAGCCATTATCATGGGGAACAGGTCACGCAGATGTGCTGTCCGTGCATGAAATGTTGAAAGATGCTGGCTTTACAGTCAAAGACATCAACATGGATGCCTATATGGAAACGAGAGCATTAACTAAGAAATTCATTGATGATTCTCTAGGATATTACATCAACAAGCAGAACAGATTGATGTCTTCGCTTATCATTAAGCCAGGATTACCTGGTGGTATGATGGGAAGTCTGATGGCAGATCTTCAGAACAATCTGAAATCCATAAATAAGTACTTAACTAAAAACAATAAGCCACTTCTTACGCAGGATCAACTATTGATCAAGCTATTCAACGAAGTAGAGCATACATGGCCTAAGATCGGCTATCCGCCACTTGTAACGCCATTCAGTCAATATGTGAAGAATCTGTCACTGATGAATGTTATGCAGGTGATAAAGGGGAAAGAGAGATTCTCAATGATAGATGAGAATACATGGTCGATGATTCTAGGAGAATCAGGTGAGTTACCAGGTAAGTTAGACTCACATATCTTGAACCTTGCACAGGATCAGAATAGAGAATTCTTTACAGGAAATCCACAGGAACTGTATCCAGATGTGTTGGACGATTACAGAGTTAAAATGAAGGAGAAAGGATGGGAGAGTGGTCAAGATGATGAAGAGTTGTTCCAATATGCGATGCACCCTGCGCAATACGAAAACTATAAGAGTGGAAAGGCTAAAGAAGATTTTGAAAAAGATCTAGCTAAAAGAAAAGCTGAAGCAAATGCTACACAGACTGGCAGTGCTGCCGCTGGTGTTCCAGCACTTGCAGCCGCAGCCGCTGCAGGAAATCTCGCTGGAAATACACAGATTGCACATCAGCCTAAGTCTCTTACAATAGATGTAAATGGTGAGAAATTCCAAGTGAATATTGAATATCCAGAAAGTGGTTCTGCTACTTCGGTAGCATCTAATAGTGCCAATGCAGCTGCTGTTGCTGCACCTGTTGTCACTGCTGGAAACTATGTTTTATCTCCACTAGAAGGTAAGTTCTACCTAACTAAAAACACTGGCGAACAAGGTATCAAAGTAGGAGATAAAGTAAATGCAGGTGATACAGTAGCCTATGTAGAATCAATGAAAGTTATCAATGCTATTACCAGTTCATTTAGTGGAACAGTATCAGAGATAGTGGTGAGTCATGGAGATGAAGTGGATGAGGATAGTCCACTGATCAAAATCAGCTAACTAAATTAAGCTAACTAATAACGAATCGATATCAAATAGAATTTTTTGGAAATTATTGACAAATTATACGACATGACTGCCTTTGGGCAACTGGTTGATAACCCGTTATCCTTAGTCATGCTTACATTGGCCATCATCTTATTGTATCTGGGTATTTTTAAGAAGTATGAGCCTTTATTATTGGTTCCAATAGGATTTGGTGTTTTATTGGCCAATTTTCCTGGTGGTAATATGGCTGTTATCTCTACAGAAGTGGTCCCTGCCCTTAAGCACATGACCCTAATAGAAATCGCTGAAGGTTACGGAATAATGAATATGTTGTACTATGCTCTCATCAAGACGGGTCTGTTGCCTCCACTTATCTTTATGGGAGTAGGAGCTATGACAGACTTTGGACCGCTCTTGAGGAACTTAAAATTGGCGTTTTTTGGAGCAGCAGCGCAGATCGGTATTTTCTCTGTACTTATGGCCGCAGTTTTCTTTGGGTTTACGCCACAAGAAGCAGCAGCTCTAGGAATTATAGGTGGTGCAGATGGACCTACTGCAATCTACACCGCCATCAAATTAGCACCTCATTTGCTAGGTCCTATTGCGATAGCCGCTTATTCTTATATGTCTCTTGTCCCCGTTATCATACCGCTAGTTGTCAGGTTTACAATAACAGAAAAGGAGCTTAAAATCAATATGAAACAACAGGATAGGGATTACCCTGCTGCCTATAAAATAAAGAACCTTAAACTGCTTAAAATCATATTTCCTATATGCTTAGTTGGTGTGACATCACTTCTAGTGCCGTCATCTACACCGTTACTAGGCATGTTATTATTCGGAAATCTTATAAAGGAAATAGGTACAGCTACTAATAGGTTATTTGAAGCGGCTTCATCTACTATAATGAATACGGCAACGATATTTTTAGGTCTTACTGTAGGAGCTACGATGACTGTAGATACTTTTCTTAAGCCTCAGACCTTGATGATTATTTTAGGTGGATTTGTGGCATTTGCGATATCAATTGCAGGTGGAATTATGGCTGTTAAAATCTATAATATCTTCAACAAAAAGAAAATAAATCCACTTATCGGAGCTACAGGATTGAGTGCCGTACCTATGGCCTCAAGAGTAGCCAATGAAATAGCACTTAAACATGATTCGTCTAACCATATCTTGCAATACGCTATGTCTAGTAATATCAGTGGGGTAATAGGATCCGCAGTAGCAGCAGGTGTATTGATAAGCTTCTTAGGGTAGGAAGTGCACATGTCCATAGCGTATACAGATAAGTGCCTGTCTCTAGTATATCCGCAGAAATACCGCTGTTTGAAGTCTCTGACTTCAAACCTATGTTGCTATCTCTCTACATAATCAGGGCTTTGATAAAAAAGATGTAACTACCTTGAGGTTCTAAAGTTGATATGAGTTAAATGTAGTCTCTATGTCCTATCATGATTATCATTTCCACATATTTAACCACCATCTCACCCAAACTGTAAACTACTTTACAAATAAAAATCATCCTAAAAGATGACTTAAGGCTAAGGATGGCGTCTCAACACTGTAAAGAGTAGTTTTTTTTTCATACTGGTTCGATAATGAGAAGCTGGCCCCTGGGTAGCTTCTTTTTTTTATTGTAGATACTTTATCAACCGTATTACTACATTAATAAAGATGCTAATTAGGATCATAGAAGTAACTGGAAAATAAAACTTAGCGTTAGGCTTTTCAACTTTTATATCTCCTGGCAAATTTCCAAACCACGTCAGCGTTTGTGGAAAATAAGCGTAAAATAATCCGATTGCCACAATAGCTAATCCAATATATATGATCAAATTTCCTTTCATAATTGGATATTAAGGTACACTTATCATAATACATTTCAGTCTGTTATCAGTGAAAGAGGTTTTAATTATTGCAATATGCTAGTCTTGGCATACATTTTGGATTATCTGTGTCATATACCCGTTTTTAATAATTTATCCGACCTGTAGCGATTGAGATTCTGTATCTAATAGCTATAGACCTAATAATGTATAACGTAAATATTAATTCAGGTATGGACTACTTCATAAATTCTAAATCACTTTTTGTTCTTTTTGCTATAGTATGCTTAATTCCATTAAGCTGTACAGAAGATAGAATAGATAATAATGATGGGCTAGATTATGAGCTAGAAAACTTGCTCAATAGTCGAGGCAAAGAATTCTACATATTACCGGATAGCGACGATTTCGATAAGATCCCAGCTGACGCCAAAAATCACTTAAGTAAAGAAAAAGTTGCGCTTGGAAAGTTTCTATTCTTTGAAACTGGTCTTGCGATGGATGCTAAAGAAGAATCAGGAAAAGGAACCTATTCTTGTGCCTCTTGTCATATTCCTGAGATGGGATTCAGACCAGGATTTGTGCAAGGTATTGCAGATGGGGGCATGGGGTACGCTGGACATAGAGAAATGAATCCTGAGTATAATGAGGATGACCTAGATGCCCAAGAAGCTAGACCACTTAGTCTCATAAATGTAGCATTTGTAAAAAATACTTCTTGGAGTGGACAATTCGGGGCTGGTGGAGCTAATATTGATACAGAATCAGTGTGGGATGATAGAGAAGATACAAAGCGTAATTACTTAGGTTATGAAGGGTTGGAAACGCAGAATTTTCAAGGGGTAACAACACATAGGATGCTGATTAATAGGTATTTAGCTACATTGTATGGATATGCAGGGATGTTTGATGAAGCATTTCCAGAGTACGAAGAATCAAGAAGAATAAGTAAAACAACTGGCTCTCTAGCCATTTCAGCATACTTGAGAACAGTGATCTCTAACGAAGCACCTTTCCAAGATTGGCTCAAAGGAGATTCTGGTGCTATGTCTGAGGCTGAAAAAAGAGGAGCGATATTGTTTTTTGGTAAAGCAGCTTGTAACAGGTGTCATAATGATAAGAATTTGGGTTCAGGCGAATTTCATGCACTTGGCGTTAATGATATGGATCAGAACCCTAGATCATTGAAAGCAAATAATCCTATTGCTAGAAGAAATCTAGGTAGAGGTGGATTTACGCTAGACCCAGAGGATAACTATAAGTTTAAGGTGCCAGGTATCTATAATATGAGTGATACGGAATTTTATTTCCATGGATCCAGTATAACAAGCTTAGATGATCTTATTGATTACAAAGCTGCTGCACAATCAGAAAACCCGAGAGTGAGTCAAGAATTAGTTTCTAAGAAGTTTGTACCACTTAGTCTTTCTCCATCTGAAAAAGGCGACCTGAAAACGTTTCTTAAGAAGAGTCTAAGAGATCCAGATTTAGATAGATATAAGCCGAACGACGTTAAGTCAGGATTTTGTTTCCCTAACAATGACGATATCTCACAGAGTTATTTGAACTGTAACTAGAGATTATTATTATTATTATTATCTCAAATAAAAATTAAAAGAAGACATATGATAAATTAATTATCATATGTCTTCTTCATTATAAGGGGATGTTACCACAGTTTAGATGGGTAGACACCTTTAGCAATTAATTCTTTAATTTTCTTTACAACATGTGGCTTGTCTTTCTGATATGTCACACCAAACCAGCTAGAAGTCGTTTTAAGAACCTTCACTTTAGCCTGCTTTGCAGAGATCATTTTATCAAGCGTATATGGAATGAAGAATTCTGATTTCAGTTCTAAGCCTTTCTCCAGAAGAAAAGTTTTAAATAGCTTTTTTGTTTCTGTGAAATAAGACGGAAAAAACCCAAACATATTCATAGAAACCAAAGTATCTGGTTGTAGTATAATTTCTCCGTCTTCAGTAGGGTAGCTGATCTTATTTTTGACCTTACCTATTTTTACAGCTTCAGTAATCCCTACTAGATAACCTTTCTTATCAGCACTGCATACACCTCTGTTAACAGTTCCATAATCTGAGAGGGTATTCTTAAGTAAATAGGAGACAACAGCATATTCAGACTTGTCTTTTGCTGTTTTAAAGTACTTTATCAGTGTTTTATACGAATCTGGTCCGTAATAGTCATCAGCGTTTATAACTGCAAACGCTTCTTTGATAACCTCAGCTCCCATTAGAACAGCATGAGAAGTTCCCCATGGTTTTTTTCTTTGTGCAATATATCTAGACCCATTAGGGATCTTATACAATTCTTGATCTACAAACTCCATTTTTACTTTATCACCTATCTTCTTACGCATATCTTTCTCAAAAGCCTCGTGGAAGTCTTTTCTTATGATGAATACGATTTTGTTGAAACCAGCCTTTATGGCATCATGTATAGAATAGTCAATTATCGTTTCTCCATTAGGTCCGAAACCATCCATTTGCTTAAGGCCTCCATATCTAGAACCCATTCCTGCTGCTAGAATTAATAAAGTTGCTTTCATATCAAGTTTTTTTTGGTGTCTGTAGCACAAATATCTAGAATCTGCGTTAATAATAGGTATAAAAGGTATTAGGTTTTTTAGTAATGGAGTTACAGATATGCATTCAATATGACTTTAACGATTGTTTGTATTTACAATTAAAGCCTTTTATTTCAAGTTTTATTAATTTTGCAGGAGCATAATATATTTATGAATAAGGTAATTTTTCTACTACTTACTGTTTCTCTTTTCGCTTCATCTTGCGTGGATAATACCGTATCAAGTGATAAACAATTAGACTTTGATCTGAGAGCATTAATAACGACTTCAGGATTTGGGGAAGAAGATTTCTATGTTTTACCTGATGAAGACGACCTAGATGAGATACCCCAGGATAGAATAAATAATCCACTTACTCCAGAGAAGGTTGAATTAGGTAAAATGTTGTTTTTCGAAACAGGTTTTGCGACAGCAGCTAGAAAGCCCTCAGGTATGGGGACTTATTCTTGTGCATCATGTCATATTCCAGAAGCTGGTTTCAAGCCAGGACATTTTCAGGGAATAGCAGACGGAGGTAATGGGTATGGCATAAATGGAGAAGATAGAACCAGCTCATCTGACTATCAGGATGATGAAATGGATGTACAGTCAGCTAGACCATTGAGCCTTATTAATGTTGCCTTTGTAACTAACACAACTTGGAATGGAAGATTTGGTAGTGGAGGTGCAAATGTAAACACTGACGATTATTGGATAGCCAAGGATGGAACATCCTTAAATGCGCTGGGTTATGCCGCATTAGAAACCCAAAACATTAAAGGCTTAGAGACGCATAGAATCAATATGACACAGGAAGTGATAGAAGACTTTGGTTACAAAGCTATGTTTGATGCTGCCTATCCAGACCTTACTGAAGATGAACGATACAGTAATCTCGGTGGTTCACTAGCTATTTCTGCATATATCCGTACGATTTTATCTAATCAAGCACCTTTTCAAAAATGGTTAAAAGAAGAGGACACAGAAGCCATGTCCTTGGATGAGAAAAAAGGAGCTATGTTGTTTTTCGGAAAAGCACAATGTAAAAATTGCCATTACGAGAAGAACCTAGGTTCTAATGAATTCCATGCCCTCGGTGTAAAGGATATGGATATGAGACCATATTATAGAACAACCGATGACGAGTTGCAAGATAGAAATCTTGGAAGAGGTGCATTTACAGGGAAAGAAGAAGATAACTACAAGTTTAAAGTTCCTCAGATATATAATATGAGTGACTCTCCCTTTTACTTTCATGGGGCAAGTGTTCAATTTTTAGATGAACTTTTGGAATATAAGTTAAACGCTAAATCAGAAAACCATAGGGTAGATGATTCTAAATTGTCTATTAAATTCAATTCTGTATCACTTTCTAATCAAGAAAAAGAACAGTTGCTCCTATTCCTTAACGAAAGTCTAAGAGATCCCAATCTCCTGAGATACAAGCCTAATCAAATACTATCCGGTAATTGCTTCCCCAATAACGACTCAGCATCTAGGAGAGACATTGGCTGCAACTAAATAAAGTATATACTACATCACGGATTGGTTATTAAGTATTATTCTAGAATAGATAAGGGCGATCAAGATAATCTTGCGCTATAAAAATGGAGGTCAATTACATTGATCTCCATTTTTATATTAAGCTATATATATATA
>JALZVB010000196.1 GCA_023300835.1 Saprospiraceae bacterium
TATGACGAGTATTTTCAACGTAGAGCTAGGCTAATTTAATTGAAATATAAATGACATTCTGAAACGTAAATGGTATAAGTACTATTCTTTGATCTCTGTCTAAATTCTGAGAAACTTATTACTTCCACTTAATATTACAACCCGCACTAGGAAACTGAGGTGTAATTTCATCATAGCCTAGCAACACAGCTTCTATCGCTGACCTGAGATCAGAGCCCGTGACAGGAATGCCGTTACCTGGTCTACTACCATCTAATCTACCTCGATACACTAGTTCTTTCTTACCATTGAATAAATAAAAATCCGGTGTACAAGCGGCATCATAATCTTTAGCTACAGCTTGTGTCTCATCATATAGATATGGGAAAGGATATTTCAATACCTTGGCGACAATGTTCATCTTGTCTGGCGAATCGTCAGGATAATTCTCTACATCATTGGATGAGATAACTGCAAAACCTATTTCCTTGGGCATGTATTGGTCAGCAATGCTCACAATTTCATGATTAACGTGCACTACAAATGGGCAGTGATTACAAGAGAATATGACAACTGTTCCTTTTGCACCAGTAATATCGGCTAGATTTTTAGTAGAACCAGAGCTGGTATCTAACAATGAGAAATCTGGCGCTTGCGTACCTAAGGGCAACATATTAGATTCTTTTAAGGACATAGTCTGTTTTTTGATTCAAATATAATGGTCATTATAACAATATGAATTATGTTAGCAACATTTAGTATAACCAATATTAATAGCTTTAGTTTCGTTTACATAAAGTAGACATTTAAATTATCCATCAGCATGAAGTATCTAATAGTAATTTTCACTTTGATTTTATCACTGTTTTGCTACTCGCAATCATCAATGATAGATTCCATAAATGATGATCCAACTATAAGTATTTACAAAAGGTATCCAGCGCATTCTATAATTAGAAATGACATCAGTCGTGTAAAAACCATCACAGACTTAGACAGTACTTTTAAAACTTCTTGGATAAGCGAATATGAATGGATGAAAGTAATCGCCACTGTTCATGGTCATCAGGTTTCTACCCAAAGCAATAATGATACGTTGACAATAGAACAACTGGAATTAATTCAACAAGCTGATCTCGGAACCGATATAAAAGTATGGGTATATTATTTACCAGAGAACAACCTCATAGATAATGAACGCAAGTATCTAGATTTCGTATTCGAAGTTTTACCTGAGAAGGATGCTGAATTTCCGCATGGT
This sequence comes from Saprospiraceae bacterium, assembly GCA_023300835.1. GTDB lineage: Bacteria > Bacteroidota > Bacteroidia > Chitinophagales > Saprospiraceae > RFSX01. The sequence goes on from JALZVB010000196.1 coordinate 1,241, forward strand.
GAAGCGCAATTGCAGCAATATATTGACAATCACATTTCTCAAAATATCCCTTGTGGAACTTTTGTAAATTACGATCTCGCTATAGTTCATTTTCAAATTGATACAGCTGGAAAAATCTGCGAACTTCTTATAGACCAATCATCCAAGGATCAGAAAACCGATCAGATGATATTAGATATGCTATCTAATATGCCTACATGGACTCCAGCAGAATACCATGATGGTACTTTGGCAAATCAAGATCAAGTATTACTTGTCGGTAATATAGAAAACTGCAATGCCAATCTTTTAAATATCAAAAGGTAAGGTGTAAATAGTTTTACGATTAACTTCCTACCCCAGAAAACCAATAGGCATATCCCCTGACCCCGTATCATAGAAATTTCCAATATTAGGAAATATCGTTTTTAGCTCACTAGCACTTACGCCAAACCATAATGCCAATTCTGCAAAATAAGCATCAACTGAGGTTGTAGGTATCATAATTCCATTGCTAGAAGTAGCATTTTTGCCAAGATCTTGATTGCCTCCTAATTCCAATGAAGGGTACTCTCCATATACCTTACCACCTTTTACAGGGCCACCCATTACCATAACATTACCTCCCCAGGCATGATCTGTACCTTGCCCATTACTGGTTAAGGTTCTTCCAAATTCTGATGAAGTAAAAGTAGTTACACAGTCATTAGCACTAATCCGATCTAGGGCAGCATTGAATTCTGATAGGCCTTTAGCCAGTACATCTAACATTTCTGCTTGCGTCTCTAGTACTTCATCGTGGTGATCCCATTTGTCATAATCAACAAAAAATATTTGCCTTTTCATTCCCAACTTATCTCTGGTTGCTATTGTTTTAGCAATCGTTCTGAGGGCTATTGAAAAGTCATTATCTGAAAACAAGTCATCTAGAAATGGCGCAGTGTTGAGTGCCTCTGCTACCTCTTGTTGGACATCTCGAGAATTCTTAATAACATCAATATAAGCTTTCTTGTATATGTCGTCATAGTGGGCATCTATCATATTGTCAATGGCCTTGTCTCTCAGTTTCCAGAATGCATTTCCATTCGGGTCATTATATTCTAAGATACCTACCGCCCCATTACTTGGATCAAGCGCATACTCCACAGTTGTGCTTCCCGTCTGAAACAAATTACTTCCTGACACAGATATGTTGATTGACAATTCTCGATTATCATTGACATCTTGCATCATGTCTGCGACTCTACCACCCCAACCGACACTTGATCTATCGTTAGGTATAGACGTCTGCCATTGTTGCGCTTGATCAGCATGTGAGAACAATCCTAATGGAAGTGAACTCTCAAAGTCCATGGCTTCTTGTTTGGTAACGGGTGCAATGAGAGTACCTATGTTAGATATCATACTCAGCTGACCTTGATTGAACAATTCTTGTACAGGTCCCATAGAGGGATGTACACCTAGCGCTGTATTATTGAGTGGTAGCAAGCTGTCTTTGGCAAGAGCCAAATTAGACCTTGTTTCACGATATGTATTATATGCACCACTCTCTGTAGGTACCAACATATTAAACGAATCATTACCTCCTGACATCAATATACAGACCATCGCTTTATAGTCACTCCCACCTATAACGCTGGAATTACTTATAGAAGCGGCATTGATAAACTTAAGATTAGTCAATGTAGATAATAGCGTCGTTGACCCAATGGCCGCACAACTGGCCTGCTTGAGAAAATGTCTACGTGAAAAGTGCTTTTTCATAATAATCTCTTATTTCATTATTGCAAAATCAGGTGATATCATAATCATAAATAGTATAACGCGAGCCTTATAGTCATCGTTTATCCAGTTAGGCATATTGTCTAGAAAGTCTCTTAAGTTAGTTCTCGTACTTTCGGAGAGTTGGCCATGTGTCAATTGAACATCTAAATAGTTAAGCAATTCCTCATGCGACTTAGCCACCTCAGTTAACACAACAAAGTCTATTGTAGAAACTCCCATATCTTCATTCAGATCTCTATCAAAGGGAAACAAAAAGAAATCCCAAAATGCAGCACCATGAACCTGATTAATATAGTTAATGGAAGTTGTAGCATCGTGAATTTTGAACTCAGGTGCGACAAGTCCAGCTTGTGATATTCCACCTACAGGGCTATGGTCAGGCAAGTAAAAATTAAAAACAGAAGGCGCCCCGACAGGCGTCTGTCTGAGTTGTCTTCCATCTGTAATACCATTATGCCAGTATCTGGCTTTCTGACACGGGACTTTTTCTTCTTTGTATTCACCACTTGGTAACAAGATCAAAGTATCTTTTATACAATTTAAATCAAATGACTTTGCCAATTTAGTTAAGCGCAGTATCGGTTCTCTAAGGTGGCCATTATCAGCCGATTGAAGTTCATCACAATTTCTAGCCTCCTCATCCATAAGGATAGCAGTTATCACCGATTTCATATCTCCTCTCACACCTGAACCATTATCATTAAATCGTGAAGCAACTCGGCTTATATATCCAGGAGATGGATTAGACTTGACAAGTCGTTGTATCAATTGTCTTACGACAAATGGGCCAGTGTTATCATGATTAAAAAGGAAGTCTATCGTTTCTTCAATGTCTTGCATACCGCTCTGTCCAGCAGGTAATTCTAGATCTCCCAAGATCTTTTTAATTCCTTCGTCATGCCATTCCTCATACATTGTCATAGGTTTCTCTTTATCTGCGAGATACCAATTCATTCCGAAATAAGGTATCTCTACATAAGGGTTTTCCATAACACCACTTGCCGCCAGGCCAGTAAAAACCTTAGCAACCTCCTTAACGTCGTCGTTGTTATATGTAGGAATATCACTACCATCAACATCTTTTTTTCTAGAGCCATCTAGATTGAGTTCAAACAATCCGATAGAAAAAAGCTGCATGATTTCTCTAGCATAATTTTCATCTGGATGTAGTTTTTCTTCAAGTACTTCCTTGGGATTATTGTAGTGACTTAGATAGAGTCCCATTGAAGGATTCAGCGTCATGTCCATCAGAAGATCTCTATAATTGCCAAAGGCATGCGTCAATAATAAATCATAATATGAACTCATGGATTCCGCATGATCCCTCAGATCAGAATTGGCCGACACGACAATTATCTGACTCAAGGCATAGGCGACTCTCTGTCTTAACTGATCTTCAGCAAGAATAGTATTCTCCCACCAGCCGTAGAAGAAATGTACTGCCCAAGGCCCAAAAACATCTTCTTCTATATTTTTTTCTATCTCCGCAGTTAAAGGAATATCAGGATTACTTTCTTTCCATCCTTTCAAGTCTCGAGCATATTGCCAAGGAAACATTTCACCCCAGATATTTTCTATTCTTGGTTGGATTCTAGAAATGTCCATTTCGTACTGCCTCTTGATCCAAGCTTCATATCCCAGTAGTGTAGCTGCTTCAATATCTGCTCTACTAGAACCCATTGTGGCTTGATCTAGAAATCGTGACATGGCCATAATATCTGCATCCATACCACTTCCGTTGACTGTGTTACCTGCGTCTGTTCCTCTACTGTTACTGCTGCTTGTAATATTAAGACCGCTATCGTTTCCAGCGCCAAAATAATCTTGAGCCAAAGCCATGTTGCCAAGTGCTAACAGTGATAATATTATCAAATATTTTTTCATATTAGTCTTTCTATCGGATGACAATAAAAGAAATAGATTCTACAGAATTTTCCGTGTGATAGGTAGCTGTATATTGACCGCATGACCAATTTTCGGTTACCAACCTATAAGTCATTTGGCTTTTATTTTCACAGGGCACCGTCTTTAATATTTTTCCATTGGCATCTGTTACAGAAATGTACCCCGTCAGCGGACTGCCTAGGTCTAGTCTGATTGACGTATAATCTGTTGCCGGATTAGGAGTAGTCGTAAAATCGATCGGGATATCATTATTTGCGATAGCTGATGATAAGCCTTTGTTTTCAATTCTAATCTCTGCAAATCCTGTACAAGCGCCACCATGGTTATTGATTGCAGATATCAATATGTATCGTGTAGTTACATCCTCAAGTGATGTCACTATTTCACCTTCATAAATACTGGTTCCTTGACTCATGTTGAGGTTGTGCCTAGTCGTTGTCTCCCAATCTATACCATTATCTGAGTAGTCTACAAAGAAATCTCTGATCCCGTTCTCAGTTTCTCCTGGTGTATTAATGTTCCAAAGCGTAACCTCTCCTATATTGTATTTATCACCCAGGTCATATAATATCCAGTGACCAGGTATCCTGTCTTTATTAGGGCTTTCTTTTATATCACAAGATAACCAGGCATCAGAGAGCGATGTATTGTGCCTATCAAGGTAACATTGTCCATATACCAGCTGACAAGAAATTGTCAAAACCAGTATGATAATTGTTTTCATATTACGTATTTAGATATTAGACATTGGGAGGTCTCATCCAAAAGTAGAGTAAAAAAATGATATTCGTAAGGGGATTAAGAGATCTATGATCGTATGATTGAACTCTTCTATTGCTGAGTATAACGCTGTTAAAGGATTATGTGTTGTGGATTACTATAATTGATCCCATATCATTGTGTAGCGTATTACCTAATCTCATCATAATTTCTTGTATAACGGTAGTTTAGTTTATACCCTTTAGCTTTCAAGTTGTTGGAATAGACATACTTATTATTCAACAGCTAGTTTTCTCAAAACAAGCTCAAACTTATTTTTCATAAAAGAATGTATTTCTTCTCCTTTAGCAAGTTCTCTGTTTTGGTCAATGAGTTGGTTCATTTTTTCTAGGTTGCCCATTTTATGATACAGCTCTACACCTAACCCATTAACACTATAAATTCTTCTGACATCTTCTTTCACTTTCCAAAAATCTAGTGCTTGTGATAGCTGTTTCTCACTTTGATTATAATTCCCTTCATTAAGGTATACCTGCGCTAGATCATGTTGTGCTGATGCGACACCACGCAGGTAATTCTTTTTTTTATAGAAATTAATGGCCTGTTTAATATTTGATTGGGCCGCTTTATAGTCTTGTTGCTTGTTATTGATTGACCCTTTATACTTATACAAATGCGCAATTTGTAAATCATCCTTTACTTGTTGTGATATTGCCAATGCGCTATCCGTATAAACAAGCGCAGAGTCCAATTGATTAAACCCTTCATCATAGAGTTTCGCGATATTTAGATAAGTTATTCCTGCTCTTTTACGTTTTGATTGTTTCAAGTAATCGGCAGCCTCGCTTTTGTAATTTAGCAATGTCTCTTCAACAGTATTTTGAATTACGCTAGGCGTTGTTACTATGGTTTTATTTGTCTGGACAGTTGAGACAGGTTTTTGCACTTCTTTTTTAGGGTTGCCTTCGTTACAGGCTGTAAGTATTATTGCAGTGGTTAGTAAAATATACTTGAGCATGTTTTTTTTATTTTTTGATAACCTAAAAATACCTCTTACTTCTTGCGGTCAATAATAAAATACACCAACTCTTCCATGGCATCTCGTGCCTCAGAAGGCGGAAATGAAAGCAACTGCGTTAGTGCTTTTTCTTTGTAAGTAAGCATGGCGGCTTCAGCGTATTCAAGGCCTTTTTTAGCAATGACAAAGTCTATAACTTCTTTGACAACTTTGGGATCAGTACTTTTCTTTTTTATACTGTTGATGATATGTCTCTTCTCTTTTCTACTCGACTGCGATAGGGCATATATGAGTGGAAGCGTCATCTTTTTTTCCTTAATATCAATCCCTGTAGGTTTGCCAATTTTCTGATCACCATAATCAAACAAATCATCCTTAATCTGGTAAGCAATTCCTATCGTTTCACCGAAGACTCGCATTTGTTCAATCTTCTCAGCATCTTGAGTTACTGATGCTGTTCCGGCACTACAAGCCGCTGCTATGAGAGAAGCCGTTTTCTTTCTGATGACATCATAATAGATATCCTCCTCGATATCTAACCGACGAGCTTTCTCTAGTTGTAACAATTCACCTTCGCTCAGATCTTTTACGGTACGTGATATGATCTGCAAGAGGTCATACTCTTTATTATCTAGTGCTAACAACAGGCCTTTTGATAAAAGGTAGTCACCTACGAGGACGGCAATCTTGTTTTTCCATAACGCATTGATAGAGAAAAAGCCCCTACGCTGGTAAGAATCATCGACGACATCATCATGTACAAGTGAGGCCGTATGTAATAATTCTATAAATGAAGCAGCTCTATGTGTAGAATCATTGGTTGTTCCCCATATATGAGCACTTAGAAATACAAAAATGGGTCTGACCTGTTTCCCTCTTTTCTGTACGATGTAATATGTGATTTTGTCCAGAAGTGGGACAGGAGATGTCATAGATTGCTTAAATCTCGTCCCAAATTCCTTTAGTTCACTAGCTATAGGTGCTTTAATTGAGGAAAGAGATGTAGACTTCATGAGCTAACCGTCGAGATTTCTGGCAATATACGAACCTTAAGCTTTTAACAAGCATAGGAGGTCATTGTTGCAGGGATGATGTGATATAAAACTGTACAATAAACTTATGACGGAAATATGTCGTTACTGCGGGGCTTTAAGGTTTTTGACAACTGATATCTATCAGTATATCGCTCTTCTTATACTTTCCAATGACTAGAAAAGCTTTCTTGCTAAACTTATGCAGACAACATAGCGATGTTTAGATTTCTTATAGATTCTAGACCTATCTAAAACTGGCTGAGTTTACATACGCTATTGCGTAAAAGAATTATATTTTTGCATATAATATTTTTATCAAGACATCAATAGACATAAAGCATGAGTTATAGGTCGCATAATTGTGGAGAATTAAGAATGAGTCACTTAGATAAGGAAGTTACTTTATCAGGTTGGGTTCAGATCAGTAGAGATTTGGGAGGATTAACGTTTGTTGATCTCAGAGATAGATACGGCATTACACAATTGGTGTTCAATATGGACGAAAATGCTGAACTTACTAATAAGGCTCGTAAACTGGGTCGAGAGTTTGTGATCAAAGCTACTGGTGTTGTAAGAGAAAGATCAAGCAAAAACCCTAATAGACCTACCGGAAATATAGAAATCGATGTGAAAGCATTGGATATATTAAATGTCTCTAAGACACCTCCTTTTACAATAGAAGATGAGACAGATGGTGGTGATGAACTCAGAATGACGTATAGATATCTTGATCTAAGAAGAGAGCCCCTCAGAAGAAATATGATGTTCAGGTCTAAGTTAGCGGTAGAAACCCGTAAACATCTATCTGACGAAGGTTTTATAGAAGTAGAAACGCCAGTATTGATAAAAAGTACACCAGAGGGCGCGAGAGATTTTGTTGTTCCTAGTCGTATGAATCCTGGTGAATTTTATGCCTTACCACAATCACCGCAGACTTTCAAGCAGATCTTGATGGTAGGTGGATTTGATAAATATTTCCAAATTGTAAAATGTTTCAGAGATGAAGATCTCAGAGCAGATAGACAACCCGAGTTTACACAGATAGATTGCGAGATGTCATTTGTAACTAGAGATGAGATACTCGATACTTTCGAGGGATTGACTAAGTCACTATTCAGCACAATGTTGGATGTAACATTACCTGATTTTCCTAAGATGTCTTATGACGATGCGATCAGAAGATATGGTAGTGATAAGCCAGATGTAAGGTTCGGAATGGAGTTCTGCGAAATGACAAATCTTGTCAAAGGAAAAGGCTTCCCGATTTTTGACAATGAAGAATATGTAGTAGGAATCTGTGCCAAAGGCATTGCTGGTTCTTATTCTAATAAAAACTTAAAAGAACTTACAGAGTGGCTCCAACGTCCACAGATAGGTTGCAAAGGTCTCGTCTATGTAAAGATGAACGAAGACGGATCATTGAAATCTACAGTAGGCAAGTTCTACGATGATGCAGAACTCGCTAAGTGGGCAGAAGCGACAGGTGCTGAGAAAGGAGATATCATTTTCTTACTCTGTGGAGAGAAAGAAAAGACGCAAAAACAGATGAACGAGTTACGTCTGGAAATGGGTAGACGTCTAGGTCTTATGGATCCTAAAGTTTTCAAACCACTATGGGTAGTCGATTTCCCATTACTAGAATGGGACGAAGATTCTAACAGGTTCCATGCCATGCACCACCCATTTACCTCTCCTAAAATAGATGAGATTCCTGACATGATGAACGGTGACCATCAAGCTATGAAAAACCTCAAAGCTGATGCCTATGACCTCGTTATCAATGGTGTTGAGATAGGGGGTGGTTCTAT
>JALZVB010000197.1 GCA_023300835.1 Saprospiraceae bacterium
ATTCTTATTAACAATGGAGTCATATCTAAAATTGCTGCGAAGATATCCATTGAGAAAGCACGGGTGATAGAATCGTCCAACTTACACGTCAGCCCAGGATGGCTAGACATAGGCGCTACTTCTGGAGAGCCTGGATATGAGCATAGAGAAACACTAGATACTTTAGCGATTACCGCCGCTTCTGGCGGATACACGGCTATTGCAACGATGCCTAATACCCAACCCATAATAGATAACAAGTCAGCTTTAAAATATATCTCTAATGCCAACGAAGGGGCCGTAACTAAAATATACCCTCTAGGTGCTATTACTAAAAACTGTAGCGGTGAAGAAATCGCAGAAATGATTGATATGCATCATGGTGGGGCCATTGCATTTTCTGATGGCAGCAAATCCTTGCAATCAAGTGGTGTTATGATGAGGGCATTGGATTATGTCAAAAGTATTGAAAGCCTGATCATACATCATCCCGAGGACACTACCCTGTCTAATGGCAACAATGTACATGAAGGAATTGTAAGTACTCAATTGGGGATGAAAGGTAATCCTGCACTGTCAGAAGTACTGATGATAGAAAGAGACATACAACTTACAAGATATACGGAGTCTAAAATATTGGTACATAATATTTCTTCAGCAGATAGTTTACTCAAGCTCAAGGACATAAAAAAGGAAGACATTTATACGTCTGTCAGTTACCTTAATCTATGCAAGACAGATGAATCTTTACTAGGATTCGATTCTAAATACAAAGTGACGCCTCCGTTGAGATCAGAGAATGACAAAAAGGAACTGGTGAAGGCTGTCGCCAAAAATAAGATACAAGTCATCACCTCTAATCATGTACCCAGAGAAGAAGACAGTAAGAAAAAAGAATATCTCTATGCCTCACATGGTGCTATCGGGTTACAGACCAGTTTCAGTGTTCTCATAACACATTGCACAGAATTGAGCCTAGATAATATCGTTGAATGCATAGCAATTAACCCTAGGGAAATATTACAACTAGAGGAGATAGAAATCAAAGCGGAAACTGTAGCTAACTTAACTTTGTTTGACCCAAAATTGGATTGGACGCTTGACGCTAAAAGCAATACTTCTAAGTCAAAAAACTCTCCTTTCTGGAATCAAAAACTGATGGGTAAGGTTATAGGAGTGATCAATGGCAAGAAGAGTTATTTCAACAACTATTAGACAAGAGCACTTTTAAATATACACATGAAACATTATATTTTATTAAGTCTGTTTTGGTTTGTAAGCAGCAGTTTCAATATCGAGCCTAGTGTAAAACTTGCACTTCTTAAATATGCGGGCGGTGGAGATTGGTATGCAAATCCAACTGCTCTTCCTAATCTATCTGCTTTCTGCAATGATCAACTGGGCACTAACCTAGATATAAATAATGCGACAGTAGAAGTAGGTAGCGCTGAGTTATTCAACTTTCCATTCCTCCATATGACAGGTCATGGGAATGTCGTATTCTCTGACGCAGAAGCGGATAACCTCAGAACATACTTAATGGCAGGAGGTTTTCTACATATCGATGATAACTATGGAATGGATCCTTATGTGAGACCAGCCATGAAAAAAGTATTCCCAGAACTAGAGTTCAAAGAAATCCCATTTGACCATCCTATCTATCATAATGCATTTGAATTTGATAATGGTTTACCCAAAATTCATAAGCATGATGACAAGACAGCTCAAGGATTTGGTTTGATATGGGAAGGGAAATTAATTTGTTATTATTCATACGAGACTGATCTCGGCGATGGATGGGAAGATCAAGCTGTCCATAAAGACTCAGCTGAGAAGAGAATTGAGTCCCTCAGAATGGGCGCCAATATTGTGAAGTTTGCATTTGAAGGAGAGTAATATTAAAGAAAGAATCTACTTATAAAGATGAGCGATAATACAATCAGATTAGGAGGCGTACCGGAGCATTTTAACTTACCCATACACCTCGCAAGAGAAAGAGGAGATTTTGAAAAGAGAGGGATCAACCTAGAATGGCAAACTTTTGGTGGCGGAACAGGGCAAATGACTAAGGCCCTCCGAAATGGAGAAGTTGATGCTTGTATTCTTTTGACTGAAGGGATTATTACAGATATCATTAATGGCAATGACTCCAAGATTATAAGCATTTATGTCAATACACCATTATGCTGGGGTATACATACAGGTGCTAGAAACAGTCTAGACAATTACAACGATATATTCTCACGCAATTATGCGATAAGTCGTAAAGGTTCTGGATCTCACCTCATGGCCATAGTAGACGCCAACAGTAAAGGACAGAAAATAAATGATGATCAATTCAAAATTATCAAGAACCTCGAAGGGGCATTAAATTCATTGGACCAACAAGAGTCAGATGTATTCTATTGGGAAAAGTATACAACAAAGCCTTATGTCGATAGTGGTCAATTAAGGAGAGTAGGAGAATATCTGACGCCGTGGCCATGCTTTACGATAGCAGCAACCAATGACATTCTAGAAAAACAACCAGAGAATATTATCAGAATGTTGCGTACCATTCATGATAGCTGTGATCAGTTTATGCAGAACCCACAAGCCATAGATATGGTAAGTAAGCGTTACAATCAACAACCTGTAGATGTAGAACGTTGGTTCCATTCTACAGAGTGGGCCATCCATGGATGGGTAAGTAATAAGATGAAAGAAAGTGTCATCTATAACCTTAAGCTGGCAGGTATCGTTTCTAGAAATCCTAATGTTCCAGAGTTGATCTGGAGTAGGTGATTACAACATGTTGTAAACAAAGCATAGTTTCACTATGACTAAATTAACTTTCCCAATCCAAATAATCAATTTGGATCTTACTTAGTAAGCATAATCAAGAAGTCGTTATAAGATCAAGGTTCTAATGTAATAAGGAAGCATAAGACATGTATTCTTATAAAAGAGCATATATGGTTTATCCAGTTCCAGATAAAATAAATGAGTCCAAGTGTCATAATTTCTTCTCTAATGACAACTAAACTAATAGAAGAACGATATGCAAGATGAAAAATGAACTAGAAGAAATATTTATAGCAGAACTAGAAAAGAATAAAGACTCATTATTGAGGGTTTGCGCTGCGTATTCAACTGATTCTGAGATGAAGAAAGATTATTTTCAGGAAAGTATATTGAATATATGGAAGTCTCTTCCATCATTCAATGAAAAGTCATCTTTGAAAACTTGGATGTACAAGATTACTGTAAACGTATGTCTTGGGATGAATAAGAAGAGAATGAAATTTAAATCAGGTTTCATTGAAATTATCAAAGAGGAAAACAAGCAGAGATTAACTGAAAATGAAGATCCTAGACTAGACAAGCTCCATAAATGCATATCAAATTTAAATACATCAGATAAAACAATTGTGTATCTTTTCTTGGAGGAATTACCATACAAAGACATAGCAAACATTACTGGTCTAACAGAAAATTATGTCGCTGTAAAAATGAAAAGAATAAAAATAAAATTACTTAACTGTATAAATCAAACGAAATGATTAACGACGAATTACTAGAAATTTGGAAATCATCTTCTCAAATAGAAAAGGTTAAATTTGAAAAATCCCGGCTAATGCTTTCTGTACAATCAAGTATAGACAGTTTAAACAACAAGGTCAAATTTCGAGATTTAAGAGAAATCATTGCAGCAGCATTAGTTATCCCAGTATTTATATATTATGCATGGATTATTCCTCATTTAATTACCAAGATTGCATCCCAGTTAATTGTTATTTGGGCAGTATTTGTAATCTATAAACTACAAGTAACTCGCAAGTTTAAACCTTCAGCTTATTCAGAAAACTACTTATCGTATTTGCAAAAAACCAAGGCATATAATTTGAGACAAAAAAGATTACTTGATGACATTTTGTGGTGGTATGTGTCTCCTTTTATTATTTGTATATACCTATTTGAATTAGGTTTTATGATCGACTCTGGAAAAGAGTTATGGATAAATCAAACAGTGGTTATAAGTTTACTTTTAGCTGTAGTGATTTATGTAATAAATAAGAGGTACGCAAAAACATACTTTGAACCAAAAGTCAAGCAAATAGAGGAATTGATAGTGACCATGGAGGAGGCAAGTTAATAAGACTAATGTCTTATCACTTGGACTTCAATGACATTACATAATCATAACTATCATTTAGTAATATCAATATTAACTTAGACATGCTAATCATCTCATCGGTTCTTAAAATATAACCTTTCATAATTGCTCCATTGGATTTGAAAGACTGGAATCATACTTTTTAAGTACTATCTTGAATTATTTAGAGAACCCTATAACTAATTCAACATCCTTGTTGATGAATGAAAACATGTGTCCATTAGCGGAAGTATAAGACAACGTTTTACCTTTTCGCTTAAATCGAAACAGTCATTGACAATGGCATCGTATTTTACTAAATTTTCTTCCCACATAAATTTTTGTTTGATTGCACACTAAATATCTGCTCGTAATGATACAAATAATAAATTTCTCTATTAATCAGCAATTAGAAACATTAACTTACTCGTTCATAACAAAGACCAAGCTGATATGCTACAACTATCTACAATTGACTGGGTAATAATTTTTGCTTTTTTTCTGATTTCTATGGCGATAGGAATATATAGTGCTCGCCAATCTGGTAAAAGCGCAATAGAATTCTTCCTTTCCGGAAGAAATATGCCCTGGTGGTTATTAGGTGTTTCTATGGTAGCGACAACCTTCTCTGCA
>JALZVB010000198.1 GCA_023300835.1 Saprospiraceae bacterium
CATGGTTCCCCAGTAAATTTTTCTGGTAAAGTCTATAAGCCTGTTTTCTATGGCGTAGAAGAACAAACCGGATTAATTAACATGGATACTGTTGAGAAGCTAGCCGCTATGCATAAGCCTAAACTTATCATATGTGGAGCATCTGCCTATTCTAGAGATTGGGATTATGAGCGGTTCAGGAAAATAGCTGATTCTATCGGCGCATTACTTTTAGCTGATATAGCCCACCCTGCTGGACTAATAGCTAAAGGGTTACTGAATGATCCAATTCCTCATTGTCATATAGTAACGACAACAACTCACAAGACCCTCAGAGGCCCAAGAGGAGGTGTTATTATGATGGGCAAAGACTTTGAGAATCCATGGGCTAGAACTACAAAAAAAGGCACTCCTATTAAAATGTCCGCTATACTTAACAGTGGTGTATTCCCTGGTATGCAAGGTGGACCACTAGAACATGTCATCGCCGCCAAAGCTATAGCGTTCAAAGAAGCGCTTGACCCTAGTTTTAAAGAATACGGCGTCCAAGTAATTGCTAATGCCCAGGCCATGTCAAAAGCTTTCATCAGTAAGGGATACAATCAAATTTCTGGTGGAACGGATAATCACCTTATGTTATTGGATTTGAGATCTAAAGGAATATCTGGAAAACAAGCTGAGAATGCACTTGTTAAAGCTGATATCACCGTAAACAAAAACATGGTGCCTTTTGACGATAAAAGCCCATTTGTAACTTCTGGTATAAGAATAGGAACTCCTGCCATCACATCACGTGGATTCAAAGAAGCTGATTGTGTTCAAGTGGTAGACTGGATTGATCAAATATTAATGGATCACGAAAACGAAGGTTTATTAATTGATGTAAAGCGTGAGATTAATGCAAAGATGGAGGGTTATCAATTGTATTAATTAAAAACACCTCTTGTGGTAATAAAAGATTAGAAAAATCAAGCAGCTCAGAAATGAACTGCTTTTTTTATGCCTAGCAGAAATACAAGTACTCTATTGTTCCTTGACTAGACAATAAGCTTTAACCTTAAAGAATAGATTTCCTATCTTGTATTGTACTATTCTTAGCGATAAGATAATACACTAACAATATAACAGTATATACTAATGTATCATGCGTCATACTATAGCACTATAACTTTAAGATGACGCATAAGATTTAAAAGGAATTTGTTTAGCTCAAGGCGAAAAAAGCAGGCATAACCATAACTATGACGAGTATTTTTACCGCAGAGATTGAGCAAATACAATTAAAACATGTGGGCATTCAGAAATTAATATGGTATTAATTATAATACCCGCTCAATCAATCATATAAATGCGTCAAAATAATTTATGGAAAAGAAAGAAATTTTTAGTTGGTTTTCTATAATTGGATTTCTGACAATATTTAGTTGTAATACGCCTACGTTGAATGTAAAAAAGCCTAACGTTCTCTTTGTATCTATTGATGATCTTAGAACAACCTTAGGCGCTTATGGAGATTCAATTGTTAAAACACCTAATATAGATAACCTGGCTTCCGAAGGAATGACCTTTAGAGAAACTTATACGCAGGTTGCCGTATGTGCTCCCTCTAGGGCAAGTTTGATGACAGGCCTAAGACCTGGTTCTACAAGAGTCTGGCATCTTGGTAATAAATTTAGAGAGATTAATCCAGATGCAGTCACAATGCCACAGCATTTCTCAAAGCATGGTTATCATACTGTCAATCTTGGTAAGATCTTTCATAACTATATGCCAGATTCTATATCATGGGATGAACCTGACCTGCGCCCTTCCCGATATAAGCGTCCTGATTGGTTGAAAAGGGATGGAGAAACATTTTATATAAGCGAAGAGGTGAGTGCTTCTCAAGTAATAAAAAGAGATTCCTTATTAAAAATAAGACCAAAAAGATACGCTGATGGTTGGAATACAGGTCCAGCTTGGGAGGCAGCAGAAGTCCATGATACGATGTATTACGATGGCGCACAAAACGAACTGGCTAAAAAAACACTTACGCGAATAGCTAAAATGGATAAGCCATTTTTCATGGGCTTAGGTTACTTTCGACCCCACCTTCCTTTTACAGTACCCAAGAAATATTGGGAACTCTACGACTCTGAAAAAATCCCTTTGGCAGCAAACCCAAATGTTCCACAGAATGCTCCAGCGCATACTATGAATTCCATGTATGAATTACGACACTACGATGGGTTTAATAAAATAGGTCATCCGCAATCTGAATATAGAATGAGTGAAGACACTGCAAGAATATTAAAACACGGTTATTATGCCAGCGTAAGTTATGTGGATGCACTATTAGGGGACCTTACTGACCACCTAAAAGAGATCGGAATTTATGAAAACACAATTATTGTCCTCTGGGGGGACCATGGTTGGAAATTAGGGGACCATAATAGTTGGGGGAAAATGACAAACTACAATATTGACTTGAAGGTCCCGATGATTATACGTTATCCAAACCAAGAAAATAAAGGTGCGCAAACATTTGAAATTACAGAATTGATAGACATGTTTCCTTCTCTTTGTGAGTTGGCGAACATAGAAACGCCTGATTATATGCAAGGTAATAGTTTTGTCCCATTAGTTGAAAATCCTCAACGCCAATGGAAAACTGCTGCATTCAGTCAATTTCACCGTAGACCTAGACAGTCAAAAGATGGAAAACGATATATGGGCTACTCTATAAATACAAAAAGCTACCATTATATTGAATGGTACTCATGGAATCATAAAACAGGTATAAAAGGTGACTTTAAAAGCGCAGAATTATATGACAGTAAAAATGATCCTAACGAGACGGTTAATATAGTACAACAACAAAAACATATT
>JALZVB010000199.1 GCA_023300835.1 Saprospiraceae bacterium
TGCTACACTGTACCCTTTTTCTACCGCTCTATCAATAATAGCGACAAGCTCGTCAATAGGAACATTATGGAAACTGCCATTAGAATAATTATCAGGAATTTCTAATATAAATTTCTCTCCAAATGGATGATGTGAAAAAGAAGAAATATTAACGTAATCATCAGGTATAATACCTAGATTATCACTTAATGACTGTGGGGTAAACTCTTTACCATTATACTTAAAAGTACTTGGCACTGCACCGATATATGAATCCATGATAGCCTCAAGTGCTGAAGGCCACTTTTTACTTAATCTTTTAGATTTGAGTACACCATCTAAGAAGCCTTTTAACCCGGCTTCCATCTCATTGTGGTTATGTGCTTTTTCTCCTTCTAATAATCCAGAGTATACTTCCTCAGGTACAACTCCAGCTACCTTTATTGCTGCAATAAGATCATGTGATAAACTCCCCTGCGAAAAATTGGCCTTTCCTTGTCTCAATATATAGTTTCTTGCTTTGTCTTTGTATATATTCCGGACCACATACATTTCCGATAAATTGTGATTCGACTTCCCTTGTCTCAATAATTCGGACTCAATAAATGAAGCTGTTGCAAAACTCCAGCAAGTACCTGTGTTCGCTTGGCTTTTGACCTCTGTACATTTTAGATCATGTGTATGCTCAAAGTTGTATTGTGCCTGCAATGATCCTAAAAATGATATTGAGAGAACGAGGATGAATATATTTTTCATGTGGTGATGGATTATATTTTTTAGATGTCTCGAATATAGCTATTATTGCTTACACAATTAAGTTCATTTTTCTTCTTTAATATCTCAATGACAAAATATGGAAAATCTATTTGATAAATCAGGAGCTGAGGTCACCATCGAAAGAATCAATAAACTAACAGCAACCACCACTGCAAAATGGGGCAAAATGTCAGTAGTTTAGTTATATACTTGAATCGAATGGCTCCACCACCCTACGCTTACATATCTCCGCATAATACTTACCACTCTCCCTGATCGTCCTCACTTGCGTATCAAAATCGTTGTGATATAAACCAAACCTTGCACTATTACCTTCTGCCCATTCAAAATTATCCATCAAGGTCCAGTGATAATAACGTTGGACATCTATGCCTTCTGAGATTGCTTTGTGGACTTGTGTGAGATGATCAAATATGAATTTTCCTCTGAAAGCATCTCTAGAATCACAGGTGCCATTCTCAGTGATGTAGATGGGTAAATTATATTTTTCATAATAGTGTTTACACAGTCGATACAGTCCTTCTGGGTATATTTCCCATTCTAATTCATTGACGGAACAACCCGCTTTCAACAACCGCTCTCCGAATAATTCTATGGGTTTCCAACAGCCCTTGATCATGTCTCTAGAGTAATAATTCAATCCTATGAAATCAGCGCAGTGCTTTCTTTTTACATCAGATTTTACTGGAAACAGTACCTTTCCTGTTGTCATGCCTTCTATAAAAATATCATGAAACATGCGATTCATCAACTTGATACTCTGACGATCTAACCAACGGTTATTAAGTGGATCGAGGACTCTCACATGATGCGCCACCCCAACATTAGTATCATGATAACCTAATGATTTTCTTATGGAATGAATCGTATCATATGCTTTCTGATGAGCTGTAATAAAATGTCCAGCTCCCTTGATATAAGATTTAATATCACCTTGTTTTCCTGGTGGCCACTCCCCTTCAACATACGCGAATGTCAGGTATACATTGGGTTCATTTAGAGTAATCCAGTCCGATACCAGATCTCCTAGATAATTCACGACAACGTCTGTTAACTTTAGAAAATGTTCTATAGTCTTAGGATTCATCCAGCCCCCGCTATCTTCTATCCATAGCGGTTGACAGAAATGCCATAAGGTTACTAGTGGTTTCGCATTGATTTTAATGAGTTCTTCTATTTCATAACGGTACTTTTTGAGGGCTTCATAATCAATTTCATTTTCGCTAGGCATGATTCTACTCCACTCTATACCTAATCTGTAAGTATGATTATTTAGATTTTTGACAAGTGCTACATCTTGATCTATTCTATTCCAATGGTCACAAGCGACGACACTATGAGTACCATCTTTGATACGACCCATTTCTGACCAGCGATACCAGTTATTGTTCTTGTCACCACCTTCTATATGTAGCGCTGCCGTTGCTGAACCGAAAAGGAAATTGTGAGGAAATTTCAAGAATAAAGTTTGTGTAAACTTACTTATTTACCACAACCTTTTTAGTGGAAACGCTGCCCTTTTCATCTACCATCCTAAGAAAATAAACACCAGATATATCAAAATAATCGCGATCCAAAACTATAGTATGATCTTGAGACTTGAGCTGTAAATCCTTAATAATAATCCCTTGCGGATTAATGAGTTGCAAATGATAGGTGTTTTGTCCTTCTTGCTGTATATAAACTGGACCATCACTAGGATTGGGAAATATATTAATATCTTCTAGACTATTGTCAACTGTGATAATTGTGGATGATGTCGTTGTGTCTAGTCTACCCTCATTATCGAGTTTCATGATAATAGAATATAGAAGAGGATTAGGATCTCTATCTGTACCTGTAGAAGCACCAGCCGCAACATATCCACCATCGGAAGTCGGATGAACATCGTAAAATATATCTGTAGCTATCTTTCCTTCTCGCTCATAACTATATCTGCGCATCCAGAGACTATCGCCATCATAGGAAATTTTGGCAATGGCGGCATCAGAATATAAAGTATCTCTTGTTTCTGAGAAAAAACTTTCTGCACCTACAACTATATAACCATCTTTTTCATGAGCCTCAACTATTGATTCCCATTGTCCCCTATAAGCTGTATTGTTAATATTATTTCCTAGCTCTATAGTCCAGATGTGTTTCCCTGTTTCATCAAACTTTGATACACCAGGTTTGACGAGGTCATCATTAGGTCCTACACCAACTAAAGTGGTGTCCTCAAGATAATGATTTTCTACAGTGCATACGATATCGTTATGTGAGTCAATATGCATACCTGAATGTAATGAAGCTGGTGCTTGATCATATGTATCTAGCGTATTGGATATTACGTTGAGATCAGTATCAAAAATAGTTACAAAGGTAGAGTCTTGATGTTGGTAACCATTACCAAATCCGCTAAATCCCATTACAACCAGGTTACCATCTTGATTAAAACGAGCATTACCCGCTCTTAATCTCTTAGTAGGATGCAATCTTGAATAATAAATTGTGTCCAAATTATCGATCTTATAGATTTTATATTCCTGCCTAGAATCTACTAGATCCAGAGTTCGTCCACAACCAAAAAATGTGTTATTAGAATAATCTTTTAACAATATACTTTCTGAAGTAAATGTTTTAATTCTATCGATAGTACTCGAGCGATAAAATGAATCTAGCTCAAAGTTATATGTAAATATTCTTCGCAAGTTTCCACGGAGGCCGTGGAAACTCAATTCTTCGCCATTATAGTTTACATAATTATTAGGATGCACTAAAGAAACAGTATCATTC
>JALZVB010000200.1 GCA_023300835.1 Saprospiraceae bacterium
ACAGGAGAAGGATTGCCACAATGGTCCAATCCCATTAGTCATGCTGTCGTGGCTAATAATATGTGTTTTGTAAGTGGTCAATTGTCTGTAAGTGCAACGGGTAATTATATTGAAGCATCGATAACGGAAGAAGGGAAACTGGCATTTTCCAATTTTTTCGCAGCTTTGACGCATGCTGGATTTGATAGATCAGATGTTGTATTTGTTGATATAGCATTTAATGATCTCTCTGATTTACCTGCAATAAATGCATTGTATCAAGAATACTTCGATAAGGATAAATTGCCTGCACGAACAATCTATCAAGTCGAAGCGCTACCATTTGGAGGTAAAGTGAAAATTGCAGGTACTGCTGTTAAAGATCTATAGAATTGAAGTATGATCTTAGTAATCATTATGAATTATATCAGTTAATATATCTATGGAAAATATTGTAGAACAGTTAAGCAAAGTTTTATCTCCTGATCAGATACTTACAGATAGTCAACTGAGCAGTCGATACTCACACATATGGGAAATGAATGTGCCGCTTGTAGCAAAAGCTGTATTGCTTCCTAAATCGACATTAGAAGTATCTGAGATCATGAAGATCTGCTACGATAATGAGCAAGAAGTAATTGCCCATGGCGGCTTAACCAATCTTGTGGGTTCTACAGAAACCAAAGAACATCAGATTGTAATTTCTATGGAAAAGTTAAACGCCATAAATGAAATAGATAATGATAGCAGAACAATGACGGTACAAGCTGGCGTTATCCTACAAGCTATCCAAGAAAAGGCAACAGATAATGAGCTAATGTTTCCGCTTAATTTCGGTGCCAAAGGTTCTGCCCAGATAGGCGGAATCATCTCTACCAATGCTGGTGGATTACGTGTATTGAAATTTGGTATGACGCGTAATCTTGTATTAGGCTTAGAGGTTGTGTTACCAGATGGCACAATAATATCTTCTCTAAAGAAAATTATTAAAGACAACTCTGGCTATGATCTAAAACAATTATACGTTGGGTCAGAAGGTACACTAGGTATTATTACCGCAGCTGTCATTAAACTTGTAGAAGCACCTAAGACTAGGAACTCTGCTTTTCTTGCGCTATCTACATATGATGATGTTGTAAAATTGCTCAAACATATGGATGGTGGACTAGGAGGTAGCTTATCGGGATTCGAATTGATGTGGCCGCAATATTACATCACGGCCACTCAGCCGCCTTCTACAACAAGACCGCCACTTCCTATAGATCATAATTACTATGTTCTTGTTGAGTCGCTAGGTAGTCAGAAAGAACAAGATAGAAAAGTAATGGAAGATTGTCTCACACAAGCACTAGAACTAGGAATAGTTGAAGATGCTGTCATTGCTGACAGTCATTCAGACATGGAATGGTTCTGGAAGATAAGAGAAAACGTA
The DNA here is from genome assembly GCA_023300835.1 of Saprospiraceae bacterium. Taxonomy (GTDB): domain Bacteria; phylum Bacteroidota; class Bacteroidia; order Chitinophagales; family Saprospiraceae; genus RFSX01. The sequence goes on from JALZVB010000200.1 coordinate 1,412, forward strand.
CATGCGGTAGCTTCAGTTACTAAGTACAATCAGCACTTTGATATCAGTCTTCCGATACCACTGATAGGAGAGGAGTTGGCTAAGATCATAGAGAAGTTAGAGCAAGTGGATGGTGTAGATATTGTTTTCCCGTTTGGGCATGTGGCGGATGGTAACATTCACCTTATCGTAGGGAAATCAAACGAGACTGACCAGCTGAGAGAAGCTATAAACGACATTGTCTACCAACCTTTATTGGCGATAGGCGGTTCTGTTTCTGCTGAACATGGTATAGGTGTCCACAAGAAAAAGTATTTACACTTATGTAGGACTGAAGCGGAAATAGAATTGATGAAACTGCTGAAGCGATCACTTGATCCTAAGGGTATTCTTAATATGGGAAAAGTAATTGACCTATAACGATTTGTAATAACCTAAGCTATAAGAATGAGAATAATAAGTACAGTGCCTTCCATAACAGAATTGTTGTCAGATCTCGATCTAGATAACGAGGTTGTAGGAATTACTAAATTCTGTGTCCACCCTCATCATTGGTACAAATCTAAGAAACGAATAGGTGGCACAAAAACAATTGATGTTGAAGTTGTTAGGTCCCTAAAGCCTGATCTGGTTATAGCAAATAAAGAGGAAAATGTAAAGGACCAAATAGAAGCGATACAGTCTTTTACAAAGGTAATCGTCACCGATATTAAGACACAAGAAGATAATCTGGAACTTGTAAAGCAAGTTGGGTTAGTTACGAACAGAGTAGCTAAAGCCGAGGTGTTATATAAGCGTTTGTCAATAGAATTGAAAAAGCTTTCTAGTGGTCCAATTTTAAAGGCGGCTTATATCATCTGGAATAAACCCTATATGACAATCGGAGGAGATACTTACATCTCTGAAACAATGAAATTGTTAGGGTTGCAAAATGTGTTTCAAGATAGTTTGAGATATCCCGAAACCACCATTGAGAAGTTGAAAGAAATTAAGCCAGATGTGATCTTACTATCTTCAGAGCCGTTTCCATTTAAACAGAAACATGTTGATGAATTATCTAGAGAAATTCCAGATACATTAATACTATGTGCAGATGGTGAAGCTTTCAGTTGGTATGGAACAAGATTGATAAAAAGAGCTGATTATATGGAGAGTTTCAAGGAGAAACTAG
>JALZVB010000201.1 GCA_023300835.1 Saprospiraceae bacterium
ATTTGTTGGTGGCGTATGGAATGATAATACTTACCCTTTCCTATATCCAAGTCATGACAATAGAGTAGATCACAATCTTTTTCAAAACAAAGAAACGCCTGGGCACTATATTACCATAGATGGATCATTTGATGATACGGGTTCAGATAAAGTTTATTATCAATCTCAAAATGACATGATAGATTATAACTACTTCAGGAACAATGGCCCTAGAGCAGTCAATGAACAGGAGTCTATTAGAATAGGTTGGAGTGAGATGTCACTTAGTAGTGGCTATACAATTGTGGAACATAACTTATTTGAAGATTGTGATGGCGACCCTGAAATTGTATCAGTAAAATCTTGTGACAACATGATCAGGCATAATACATTTATAGCTAGTTATGGTACGCTTTCATTAAGACATGGAAATAGAAACAGAGTAGAAGGCAATTTCTTTTTCGGTAACGAAAAAGCAGTAGGTACTTCTCCAGCTGGCGCATCATTATATACAGGGGGCATTCGGATATACGGTACAGACCATATAATCATCAATAATTATATGGAAGGACTGAATGGGACCCGTTGGGATGCTCCTATAACACTTACCCAAGGAGATGCTATTGATGGACAAAGTTCAAATTTGTCAAAACACTTTAGAGCAGAGCGAGTAACTATAGCCTACAATACCTTAGTTAATAATAGACATGGAATTGAAATCGGATTTGACAATAACGATAACTACAACAAGGATCTAAAAGATATTACTATTGCTAATAATTTAATCACAGGATCAGAAAATAGTTTAGTTGCAGTCGTAGACTTTGATAATGATCAAGGAGACCAAATAACTTGGGTGAATAATTTAATGTACCCAACTGGAAATGCAACGCTTTTAACTGGAGCAACCTCTACCGCTTTTGATGCAACGGCAGTTACTAATGAAAACCCTTATCTCGTTTATGATAACATTCTAAATGTATGGAAAACAACAGAAGATACACCTTTGTACGAGAACACTTTATCTCCAGGAACAATCAATCAAGATATAGAGGGACAAGAAAGACCAAACACTAGTAATCCAGGATCCGATCACTTTAGTATGGAAAGTATTCGGTATTCACCGTTAACACCAGATGATGTAGGTCCTAATGCATATGAGGACACCAACACTTCTACTTCACATGAATATGAAATAAGTGAAATATTAGCATATCCTGTTCCCACTAACAATATCCTCAATTTGAAAAGTATTGGTAGTAAAATAGATAGAGTTGAAATGGTAAACCTAAAAGGAGAAATTGTTTTATCACTTAATACTCAAGACTCTACAACAGGTATAATAGTTAATACCTCAAAGCTGGTAAATGGGATTTACATTCTTAAATATTCAAAAAAAGATGGTATTAATAAATCAAAAAAGATTGTTATTCAACATTGATACCTAGTAATAATATCAAAAAAACCAAAGACATTCTAACACAAACGATTAATCACTAATGCTAAAAATACTCTTCATAGCTTTGGTCATAGCTAGCGCTTTTCACTTGCTCTAAACACTTTATTTTAAATCCAAAAACAACAAGTTAAAACATAAATGATGTTATAAATTGACAATTATCTAAATTTTTATCTGTAGTTATCCCTTATCATGTTTTAAAAATACCTCTTCCAAACATTCATTCATCGAGTCGTTCGGCAATCAAGGTGATTAACTCACAAGTACACCTATAAGTTTAATTGACATGAATTTAAAAGTGATATTTAAAACTTAATATTGATATGAATGGCCAATTTACCATGGAAACCCTATAAGTAATTGTTTATTGTAGTCTAAATACAGAATAAAGTAAATGTATAAGAACTCAAATACCGATTTGTTACCTTTACGATATTATGAATGAATATTTTAAATCGGTCATTATACAAAAAACTGGCGCAACTTCTTTATTTGAAAAAGAAATAATCCAAGAATTGTGGAGTGGCTATGGAAAAATAATACGCGTCGGGTTAGAGAATGGATCTGTAGAAAGTGTCGTAATAAAATATGTACAATTACCTATAAATAAAAATCATCCCCGTGGATGGAATAATGACATCGGTCATCAACGCAAAGTAAAGTCGTATCAAGTTGAATCCGTATGGTATCAAAATTATAGTAAAAACAACATTGCTCGACTTCCGCAATGTCTAGCTATTGAAACTCTAGATGATGAGGTGTTAATTGTACTTGAAGATTTAGATATAGCAGGTTATCATTTGCGTAAGACAACGGTAACGTGGGAAGAAATATCTTCGTGCTTGGAATGGTTAGCACAATTTCATGCAAGTTACATGGACAAGACTCCTAATGGACTTTGGGATGTCGGAACTTATTGGCATCTAAAGACTAGACCAGGTGAATTATCCGTATTGGATGATCAAAAATTAAAAGAAGCCGCTCCTTTTATTGATAAAAGATTAAATGACTGTAATTACAAAACGTTTGTTCACGGTGACGCCAAACTAGCAAATTTCTGTTTTGCTAATAACGGTCAGGTTGCTGGTTTAGATTTTCAATATGTAGGTGGCGGATGTGGAATGAAAGATGTCGCTTATTTCATAGGAAGTTGTTTAAACGAAACTGAATGTGAAAGGCTAGAAGAAAAAATCCTTGACACTTATTTTAATTTTTTACAAAATATACTTCAGGAAAGAAATGAAGCGCTAGAAAAGGAATGGCGTTATCTATATAGAGTAGCTTGGGCCGACTTTCATCGTTTTCTTAAAGGGTGGAGCCCTGTCCATTGGAAAATCAACAGTTATAGTGAACGCGTAACCGCTGAAGTAATAAACAGCCTGTAGAAATGAATTTATTAAAGCTTAGCAAAATAGCAATCGAGGCAGCCCTTTCTGCGGGGAAAATCATTCAGCAATATATGAATGAAGATGTTCTGGTAGAAAACAAAAAGGCTGGGAATAGCTACGCCTCTCAGGTCGTAACTGCAGTAGACAGAGCATGCGAAACAGCCATTCTTAGTCATCTACTTCCTACCTGTGATGAATATGATTTAGCAATCCTATCAGAAGAGACTGAGGATGATGGCAGCCGATTTCACAAAGAATATTTCTGGTGTATTGATCCTATGGACGGGACACTTGCTTTTATCAATAAAGAACCCGGATTTTCTGTATCAATAGCTTTAATTGCCAAAGAAGGGACGCCACAGATAGGCGTTGTCTATAACCCTAGCACCGATATATTGTACCATGCTATCAAGGGGGAAGGCGTATATAAGAATGGCATCCTATGGAAAATAAAGAACACTAATAAACACTTAACCTACGTGACTGACCGAAAACTAGAGGAAACAACTCGTGCATCCGAAATAGTAAGGTTACTAAATAAAAATGCAGAGAAAATCGGATCAAATGGAGTAAGAGAAATTAATGGAGCAGGTGCTGTATTGAATGCTATACTTGTATTAGAGAATGGCCCTGCATGTATGCTAAAATATCCAAAAAAAGAAAATGGTGGTGGAAGCATATGGGACTATGCCGCTACGTCATGTATGTATAATGAATTGGGATTACAAGCAACTAATTTTAAAGGAGGAAGATTAGATTTGAATAGGACAGAGGGAACATTCATGAATCACGAAGGTGTCTTTTATGGTAACCTTTCTAAAAATCAATAGGGCTTTTCCGAAACTTATCTTTAGATTAAAAGAGTGAGAAATGTACACTTTTTACGCTTGATCTCGTTCTTGCTTTTAGAACATAATAATCATCACTTTTTATTGCTGATAAATCAAGTTCCAAAAAATTAGTGCCTTCCACGTCAGAAGTATATACAACTCTGCCTAATTTATCAATAATCCATATCTCCATTAGAGGTACCGATGATTGAACTGATATCTGGCCTAGAGAAGGATTAGGGTATATATTAATTGACAATTTATTAATCTCAAAATCAGTCGTTCCCGTGCTTACCTCAAAATCTGGATTATCGTAAACACTACAATCAATGGCTTCACCAGGTATATTTTCATCCATCCAAAGCAACCTAGCTAGTAACCAGTCTTTTAATATGAATACCACTTCAGCATGAGACTGTGCTTGTGCAAAGTAATCAGGATTAGGCCATATCCAATGACCCATAATTGGCCACCGTTGAAAGTTCCTATCCACTGCTTCACCCATAGCACTGACATTAGCATCTATAATTTCTAATAAATTTTCATCAGAAAGAATAGATGTCCTTAATTCTTCCCATCGACACTTAAGTGCTCCAGTAAATGTACTGCTATTAAGCAGTCTATCCCACCAGAATGGACTCTCTGCAGGACACTGATAATACATCCATCCATCTGGGTTAGTAGAATTACAGAAACTTGCATTCCCTAGCGACAAGTTATAATCCCATACTGGCCCTGCAATGATACGACCCCCTTTACTATCTTTATCCTTATAGAAATAAGAACTAAAGCTGTAAGCATCTACATTTTTTGACAGTTCATTAATAATGAAATTGTCTACAAAGCTTCTTAAATTAATATACTCGGTATAATGTTTATCTTGGTCATTAATATAAGTAGGAGATGCAAGGGCATCTTCCCATTCTGATATGAGACCTTGGATATAAGTTGCTTGTTGGGGTTGTAGGTCTTCTATCTTCGGATAGACATATTGAATGTAGAGTGGCTCATCATTATCGTTTTTATCGTATTCTGAATACCAGCCATTTTCATTAAAATGATCTACAATAATAATATAACCTCCCGTCAAGTCGTCTCCACTTATGTCAGTGTCTTTTAGCTTAGAAATATCTATTCTATTTTTATCTCTTTTTATTTTTTCCATGAGAACATATAAACCCATATATTCATCATTGATAATGAGCTCTACATATTGGGTTTGAGAAGCATATTGCCCCATATCTCGTGCTAATTGAAAGACAACCGCATTGTTCATTAGTGACTTATCAGAATAAGGACCATTGAGTATAAAATCCTCCTCTTTTTTAAACCCTAGAAAGCTAGTATCTATATCCTCACCAGCTATATTCCACATTTCTAAACCATATGATTTCTTGGCAAAATCTAGGGAAGAGGAACCTCTTAGTTCTATTCCACAGAGACCACTATATTCATTAGTAGCATCTAAAATATTATTAATACTATCCTTTCCATTAAATATTATCCCTATAGTTGCTTCAGTTTTGGGCTCGTCCTCTATAGGGTTCCCATGGGTATTTATTATGATAATTGGAAGCTCGCTTTCTATCAATTGCCCTGAAACCGAAGAAGTTAAACAAAGGACAAACAGTGAAATTAAAAGTCTCATGTTGATAAGGTTACAATACTAGTAGATGAAGTCTTTCTAAAAATAGAAAACAAATAGCATTCAACCTAATTTTTATCTCACAATTACTATAAATAGGGCTACTTCAACTTAAACAATTGCACCTTATTATTATTATTAGCGGCAATAAGATATTGACTTTGATTACTTTTTAATAGTTTAATCTTCTTTACATTATTAGGAATTTCTATTCCACTTTCTGCTACTGATAATGGCTTGAAATTTAATTTGCCATCACCTAGCATTACTAATCCATTTCCTGCATCTAGGCTCGGTGTCTCAAGCTCTGTATTGAATATATTTCCTGCACTTATGATATCGCTATGACCATCGCTATTTACATCTAGAACTGTTGCGGTAAGCATAGGAGATATATTAGCCAGAGCTGGAAGCTGTCTTTCTGTATATTTCCCATTTTTGTTTTCGAGAATTACGGATCTGAAAGTTGTAGCCGTTAATTTGTTAGAGTCATCAAGTTTATCTTTTCCGTAAATATCTGCAATATTAGCAGAAGCAAAAGCCTTGAATGTTGGGAATTTATCCTTGATAAAAGGCATCTGTTCTGATGAGCATTGTCTTCCTCTTGCAGGCACAAGTTCGTTCTTATATTCTTTACACAATACGATATCCCCTACCCCATTATTATCAAAATCATTGTAGTACAAATAAAGCGGTTTCTTCTCAGACACCTTATGCTTATAGTTAGACCCGATGTTACCAGCAAGTATATCCATGTCACCATCGTTGTCAAAATCTGATACGGTAATATTATACCACCAGCCCATCATTTTATCTGTCCCATACTCTGACGACTTGTCTACAAGCTTTCCATTCTCACTTACAAAGATCTTAATACCAGTCCACTCACCTGCTAGCACTAAATCCTGTTTGCCGTCTCCATTAAGATCCACCCATTGCGCAGATTTTATCATACCTATATTACCGGCATTAGGCAATACTTCTTCTGTGGCATCAATGAACCTATTTTTTTCATACCTAAGAAATCTTGAAGTCTCAGCGGAAGGATATTGGCCAGGCTTTGCTCCACCACCTATAAATAAATCTTGGTCACCATCACCATCAAAATCAGTCAGTGCCTGACAACTGGAAACCATACTTATCTCAGGCATCGCATTTTTTATCTTACCGAATTTCCCATTACCTAAGTTGGCATAGAAACGATCATTTAATAAGACAGGCTTTCCTTCCATGTCTCCTCCACCTCCAGATAAGACAAGAAGTTCAGGATTATTATCTCCATTGGCATCAAAGAAAACGGCATCCATATCTTCGTTATAGATATCAAGATTCCATGGTTCGGCACCATTGGGTTTGAACTTTCCGTCGGACGTCTGTAAGTAAACTTGTCCCGTTGTTCCAAATGCTCCACCTATATAAAAGTCTTCCAATCCATCACCATTAACATCCGCTGTAGCTAGTGCTGGACCAAGCGTCGACTGCATATGAGGAAGTAATATTTCTTTGGCAAAATCATCAAAATCATTTTCCTTGTGTACATAGTTTATACCTGATGCAGATGCTGTTATTTCTTCAAACAATGCTGTAGGTTGAGAGTCCGAATAGTTATGTATTTTACCAACTGCGTAGTTGATTGTAAGTGTCTCATTGATCTTATTAGGTTTGACAACTTGTAAGTTATTGTCTGGCCATATCACTTGTATCTCTGATACACTTTCTTGCTGTCCAAGTCCAAAAAACAAAACATCTTCCATACAAGATTCATAACCTCTAACAAAGTAGTATTCTTGAAACTGATTCCCTTCTGCTGTTTTGATTGTTACTTTTGCACCAGCTGTAGGCTTGTTATTATTTGAAAGTTTTACCTTAATGAAATTAGCATTATTAGAAGCTGCATTTTGATAAATCATAGCTTCTTGATCTACATTGTTTATTACAAGATCAGCATCTCCATCATTATCCAGATCACCAAATGCCGAACCATAAGAATAAGTATTCTTCTCTAGTCCAACTTGCTCCGCAATCTCTTCAAATTTTAAATCTCCGTTATTGACATACAACCTATTAGGTAATTGTACTGTAGGAATTCTATTATAGATTTCGATCTTCAAGTCATCGGGCACCTTTCCATTATGTTTGGCTCTGATGGCTTTCATCTCATTTCTGAAATCATTATCTCTTGAATACCTTCTGAAACCATTAGAAACAAATATGTCTTTATCTCCATCGAGATCTACATCATGCATCAAGGTTGCCCAACTCCAATCTGAATTAGAAAAGTTACAGTAATTGGCAACATTAGAAAAACCACCTTTCCCTGTATTCAATTGTAAACTGTTGAACATAAATTGGTTCTGGTAGCCGAGATTTTTAGTGAAGTGTCTGAGTTGATCGACATCCATATTAGCCATCAATGTCTTAGATCTGAAGTGATCATCTGCTGCCATATCTACAACACTTATATCTACCAGTCCATCATTATTGAAATCTGCAATATCACAACCCATAGAATAGAAAGAAATCTGCTTAGTATATTCTTTTACCGACTCCTTGAACGTACCATCTTTCTGGTTGATAAACAGGTAATCTGGAACTGAGTAATCATTAGCAACATAAAGATCTGGGTATCCATCATTATTAATATCACTTACGGCAACACCTAGACCAAACCCATTTTTGAGCATGCCTGCTTGTTCTGTTACTCTAGTAAATTTGCTTTTGTCATTTCTGTATAGGTGTCCACTTGACTTGATTAAATTCTCCTTGTTCTTGAGCTCTTTAAAAATAAAAGCAAGCGACTTACCAGCATAAGGAGATTCATTCAATACATAACAATCTAGATCTCCATCTTTATCGTAATCAAAGAATACCGCCTGTGTACTTTGGTTACCATCGTTCAATCCCATACTCTTAGCTACTTCTGTAAAGGTGAGGTCGCCATTATTAAGGTACAAAAGGTTTTCTTTATCTTTAGAATCACTATAGGGACCTTGCTGAGAGACATATATATCCTTGTAGCCATCGTTATTAATATCCACGATACTCACCCCAGCTGCCCAGTTCTTATTCTCATTAACTCCTGCCATCTTAGTAATATCTTCAAACACCATATTCCCCTTGTTGAGATATAATCGGTTATCCACTTCATTACCGGCAAAAAACAAGTCTTGTAAACCATCGTTATCGAAATCAGCAATCCCTACTCCGGCTCCATTGTAATAATGCTGATAAGACATTACATTTCTATCACCTAGCGGATCATCGTTGAGTTTATTATTGAAATCTACATGCGTATTGGCAGAATTCAGAAGCTTAAACTGTGGCAATGGGCCATTGCTAGACTGAGCTTTTGTGGAGCTTACCGCAGATGAATCAGTAGTGGATTTATCCGACCCACAGGTAATAAAAAGGAGGCTTACAAAAGCTAATAGTAATACTCTCATTTCTAGAATCTTATTTTTGGTAATAATGGTAATGCCTTAATCTTAGATAGACTTGGGCTATAAATAGCCTAAATATAAATTAAAGCTGTAGGATTACATATTGCATAGACATGCAACTACCTATAGAATTATCTATAATACGTAATAGACTGAAAATAAGAAAAGTAGATATGTCAGATATAAACTATAAGACTATCTCCTACGCTTCTTTTTCTTTCTAGACTTGGCTTTTATAACCTCCTGCTTGACTTGTTTCTTTCTTTCGTTAAGAAGCTTCTCTATGAGATCTTCTCTACCCATAGTCGCTAATTTCTGACGCAGCATTGTATAGTTTTCTCTTTTGTACCAAAAGAAAAATACGTGTTGGTTCTTCTTGTCCTTATCATTCTTGGCCGTATAAATAGGTCTTAATGTATAAGGATGTACACCTGTATAGTAGATTATCGTAGCCACCGTCATAGGTGTAGGCGTAAAATCTTGGACTTGTTCTAGCCTGAACCCCATGTCCTTGGTTTCAGCAGCTAGGTTAGCCATTTCTTCTTGGGTACTTCCCGGGTGACTTGATATGAAGTATGGAATCAATGGTTGATTGAGACCATGCTTTTTATTGTAGAACTCGTACTTCTTTTTGAACTGATGAAAATGCTTGAAGGCTGGCTTACGCATTACCTTTAGTGTCGCATCAGACGTATGCTCAGGGGCTACTTTGAGACGACCACAGACATGACGACTTACGAGTTGATCCATGTATTCATCTAGACTACCATCGTTGTTCTTATTGTAATCATCTACAACTAAGTCATATCGGATTCCCGAACTTACAAATGCTTTTTTGACCTCTGGATGCGCATCAACTTTCTTGTATATTTCAGTAAGTGGCTTATGACTGGTATCTAGATTACTACATACTACGGGATGTATACATGATGGTGCGACACAACGATCACAGATGGATTGGACCTTACCTTTCATCTTATACATATTGGCCGATGGGCCACCTATATCACTGATATAACCTTTGTAATCAGGCATTTTAGTTACCGCTTCTACCTCTTTCATTATAGATTCCTCAGACCTACTGGCTACAAATTTTCCTTGATGCGCAGATATCGTACAGAAACTACAACCGCCAAAACAACCTCTATGCATATTGATAGAAAATCGGATCATCTCATAAGCTGGGATGGCACCTCTCTTAGCATATTTAGGATGCGGTTGTCTGGTATATGGTAAATCAAACGAGGTATCTATTTGCTCTTCCGTCATAGGCGGATAAGGGGGATTGATAACCAGCTTATGCTCTCCTACCCCTTGTATCAACCTTCGGGCTTGGACTTTATTGGATTCTTGTTCTACGTGTTTGAAATTTGCTGCAAAGGCCATCTTGTCCTTGAGACATTTTTCATGAGAATTGAGAATCAGGTCTTCCCAGTTTTTATTCTTAGGCAGTGCCGCATCTTTGGGATGTAACACCGCTGTCTGTGGTATTGTCTTAATAGATTCAAATGGAACCCCTTTCTGCATAAGTCTGACGATCTCTCTCAGTGGCATTTCTCCCATACCATAGACGAGCATGTCTGCCCCACTCTCTGTCAATATATTGGCAAATAATTTGTCTGACCAGTAATCATAATGTGTGACTCTTCTCAATGAGGCCTCTATACCACCTAGAAGAACAGGGACATCTGGGTATATTTTTTTGAGAATCTTAGTATAAGCTATTGAAGCATAATCAGGTCTGAAGCCTGATTGTCCACCTGGTGTATAGGCATCAGTAGATCTTCGACGTTTACCGGCTGTATAGTGATTAACCATAGTATCCATGCACCCTGAGCTTACGCCAAAAAACAATTTGGGTACACCGAATTTTTTAAAATCCCTAAGATCATCTTGCCAATTAGGCTGTGGAACGATTCCCACCTTAAGGCCCATACTTTCTAAGATTCTACCTATTACAGCATTCCCAAAAGCGGGATGATCCACATAGGCATCTCCAGAGATCAACACAACATCAAGTTCTGACCAATCTCTATACTCCAGTTCTTTTTTGGTAATAGGTAACCAATCCGATACAGGTCTTTTTACTTCCATACAATTACAAAGATATACTATGTACAATAGCTTTTCTGCAATGCTTGTTCTCTAAATCCAGAACATTCCTGAAGATCGTATTTTAGGGATGATATTTGAGAGACCTTAATGTATATTCGGCTGAATTACATAGGCGCTACTTTAATCTCATTAATAGTTATGAGTTACATAACCTTCCTGTATGAGAGATCAATAATTATATTCCATCAAACCATCAATATTAGTTTGCTGTCAATTTATAGATATCTGTAGGTGTATTAACCATAATAGCGTTTTTGCCGCTTACGGCTAATGGAGATTTGAGGAGTTGCGGATTCTTAATCAAGACATTAAGCCATCCATCCATGTTGAATTCTTTTCCTCTTATATGTTGTTGATAATAAGGATGCGCCTTGTTCATGAGTTCTTTAGGATGCAGATCTAACTGGCTTAATAACGCCTTCCATGTCGTCGATGTAAAAGGAGACTGTCCATGGGTATAACTTATGATTTTCTGTCCTGTGCTTTTGGCTAGAGCCAATGTCTTTTTATCAGAAGAAGACTCAGGGTTGTAATAGATCAATATTTCTCTCGCATGTGTCCTCATAATACATTCTGTTTTAATACAAGTAATTATAAGTATTTTATTTTACAAATACGTTATTTCACAGTACGATATTCGATAAAATAAAGCTTGTGGCAAATATTTAATATCTCAATCGTAGAAATATCTGTTTCCGACAAGTATATACTTTGTTTTTGCTTTGAAGTTGTCGCATTAGATTTAAAAATAAATTCGTTTAGATCAAGGCGAAAAGCACAGGCATAGTCATAGCTATGACGTGTATTTTCAACTAAGAGCTAGACAAATTCAATTGAAATATACGCGACATTCTGAAAGCTAATTGGTAAAAGCCTGGTCTAAATTTAATGCTGTTTAGAATAAAAAAGTCCAAACTCAACTTGAGCTTGGACTTTTTATAATATATATTTTGATAAAATTATTGTTTGACAATTTTCTGCACGGCAATTTCTTTACCGTCTTGAGTTGCTTTTAGGATATACATTCCCTTATCTAAGCTCCCTAAATCAAATGAAAAATCTAGTTGTCCTATTTTCTTTGGCACAGAATTTAAGAATTGTTGTACCAATGTTCCATTGAGATTATAGAGCGAAAGATTTAATTTTGACTTACTCACAATTGGAATAGAAATATTAGCAATATTTCGTGTAGGGTTAGGATAAACTTTTGTTTTAGGAATTTCAATATCTACGGTAGATGTTTCCATCGGTCTAGCTAGATGTGAGACATAAGTCAGGTATCTTCTATTCAACTCAGTGTAGAGGCTTGAGATCCATACACTTCCTGGCTCATTATATTTTCTCTGGCATCCTGTATAATCTCCCCATCGCTCATCATCTCCATTGAGTACATCAACAGAACTGCCTCCTTCTTTAACTTTTATCCAATCTGAATAGTCACCAGCTGCATCGATATACATTGCTGAGAAGCCACATCTGTCTACAATACTTGAATGTGGTGCAACGACTATGAACTCCTCTTCATTCAGATTAGTACCCGTCCATGCAACTGCAGGATAACCAAATTCTAAATCAGGCGCCCCTATTATTGCCCCTGTTATATCTTTGGTCGTAGAAACATTAGAAATTTGGCCGTGGTATATAGCCGCTTTAC
>JALZVB010000202.1 GCA_023300835.1 Saprospiraceae bacterium
CTTGGTCCTCCCAAAATGGTCAAGCCAATTACTCGACATGGAAGACTTATTCCAATCGGATGACAATCAAAATCAGGTTATTTCAATCCAAGAGGCGATCCACTATAGCCGCGATTTAGATGCGCGTTCCGCCAAACACGATATGCGCCCCATCGAAACTTACTTCATGTTGTTTGCTTGTCGGAAATAGATCGAAATCTATTTTGATTGCTTGGTCTACAATTCTTGCATCATAGTGACCTGCAGTATAATTAGTTAAATCTAGTGATCCGTCAGGAAACAATAGATTTGTTCTATCTAGATCAAATGATAAGTATTGATACTGAGACCTATATACAGTCGTATTAACAAAGAGTTTTTGAGATATTCTCCAATTCCACTTAAGGGAAGTTAACTTATTACCTGAATCCCAATTAAGTTGATCTATATTTTTTATGGTTCTTGTAGAATCATTTCTAGTAACCTTGTTGTTAAAAACATCCTTACCCGTGTAATGACTAAATAACAATCTTGAATTATCTGTCAATTTAAAGTTGACCTTCAAATTAATGTCGCTAAACTTGAGATCTGTGTCTGATTCTTGACCTACTGGATTCTGAAAAGCGACTAACGTGTTTACAAATGGATCTAATATTGACCTTCTTGCTGTAAACAAATAAGAGGCTCTATCTTTAATAATAGGACCTTCTAGTGCAACTTTTGCTGCGAAAAGACTTATAGCAACCTCGCCACCAAACTCTTTCATATTGCCTTCTCTCGTCCTGACATCCAGAACAGAGGATAATCTTCCAGAGTAATTAGCAGGAAAAGCACCTTTGTATACTTTGGCACTTTTGACAACATGTGAGTTGAAAATAGAATAAAGTCCAAATAAGTGATTGGCATTATATACGGGAACCCCATCAAATAGTATCAAGTTTTGATTTGTACTACCCCCTCTTACTGACATTCCTCCAAAACCATCTGAGCCAGATGTAATTCCAGATTTAGTATAAGCCATACGCAGTACATCAACTTCGCCACCTACAGTAACAAAGGATTCTATTTTATCAATAGATAAGATTTCTACATTGGCAATATCTCGTTCCTGGGTATTGTCATTTATTATCCTGTTGTCTGTAATAACAATTTCCTTAAGTATGATATTAGGATCAAGCTGTACGTTAATTACAGTATCATTCTTGAGTTCTACATCTAATATTCTCGTATTATAACCCAGATAGGAGTAATAAAGCCTTTGCGAGCCTTTAGGTATGGTAAAACTATAGAAACCGTAGATATTACTATTTGTACCATTTATTTTATCATAGGAATAAATGTTTGCACTTACTAGACTCTCTCCATTTTCTTGATCTGTTATGTACCCAGAAATTGTCAATGTTGAACTGCTTCTAGCATATGGATCCTTGTATAAGACGATTTGACTGCCTATTATCTTATATTTTACGGCATGTCTGCTTAAAAGATAGTCAAGCACAAGGCCAATGGGCTGTGTTCTTACGGAAAAGTTAATGAGGGAATCTCCAGGAACGATCTCATCCTGAAAGGCAATTGTGATATCTGCTTCTACGCTGAGGTCAAATATTACTTCCCTCAGTGGTTTATCTATAGCAGAATAATCAATTATGATTTCATCAGGAAGGATGTCCTGACAAAAGGTTATATTTTGAGTACATAATAATGTAATCAAGAGTATTATTTTTCGAATGTAATTCGACATGGATGCCTCTGCGTGATAGATTAAACAAATTTAACGCTTTCTATGCAAAGGATGTTGAAAAAAAGAATAAAGTTCTTATTCTCCTTCTTGTATATTACTGACTTCTATATTCTTAAGACCTTTTCTTCTGATCGTCATATCAATAGAAGAAGCTAATAAATCAAGACATTCGTTCAGACTTCGTGGTTTTAAGTTAGATGCAGTAAAGTGCTTGTTTAATTTAGAATCATCGGTAACTAAGATATTTACACCATAGAATTTCTCGATTTCAAGAAAAACTTCGCTAAGTGGCGTATTATCAAAGACAAGAGTTCCACTCTTCCAAGCAAAAGGTTTCTTGTTTGGAGGTGTATTTATGAGAGTAACCTCGTCATTAAGTTCATCTAGAACAAATCTAGATCCTTCTACAAGGTCATAAGACTCTCCATTATAAGTAATCGTTGCTTGACCAGTTTTAACGTCTGCAACCAATTGGTTTTCATCATTAAAGTCCTGGAGATTAACTTCTGCTCCTGCAGTACTAAGTTGAGCACCATTGGAAAAGTTAATAACTAGGGGTGAGTCGCTAGGTAAATCCTCAACATCAATAACAGCTTGGCCATTGAAATTATTAATAGCCCCACCATCTTCATTAAAATTAAGACTTGACTGAGGTGATAAAGTAGCAGAGGCAAGAGGCGACAATGCTATATTAAGTGCAGCCATACCTTCATTAGCATGAGTTCCTCTAGCAAAGTAGTTCGAAATTTGCTGTGTGGAGAAAAATGCAATTAAGGATATAAGGAATAGTCCTAACAAGTACTTAGCCAATTTAGGTTTCGATTTGGTCTCCTCTATCTTAGGAGCAGCACTATCCACAGAGTCAGGTATATCATACCTATCTTTGAAAGACAGAAATGCTGTATTAGCATCAAAGCTTATATTGGTTTTATAATCAGCTGTTTTATTCCAAACATCTGTTATTTCACTGAGAAGGTTAGTATTCTGCTTGTCTGTATTTAACCATGAGTTCAATTCCTTGAGCTCTATTAAATCAAGCTGATTACTTAGCTTCTTAGTTATTAGCGATATGTATAGTTCCTTGTTCACGTATTCTTAAGACAGTATTATTTGTTTGTTCCCCTATTCGATTTGCTCATTTTTTAATAATTTTTTGTAATCCGCTAATTCTGTCCTTAAAATCCTTAATGCTTTTGACATTTGATTTTCTACAGTTTTAACTGAAATCTCAAGTTTTTCGGCTACCTGTTTATAAGATAAACCTTCAAATCTGTTCATTACAAAAACTAATCGGCACTTTTCAGGTAAACTATCAATGACTTTATTAACATAAGTTTCAAGTTCATTGTACTCTAGTGTTTCCTGAGAGTTAATGGATTTATCGCTAATTTCTGTATTTATATCATCAGAGTCAAATTTATCCTTATTTGATTTGATTTTATTTAACGTTCTGTTGTATACTGATCGTTTTAGGTATCCAAGAAGTGAATCTATCTTTGTTTCGCTATTTTTTTTGTATAGTTCATAAAATATTTCTTGTACAACATCTTCAGCTAATGCAGGGTCTTTAGTCATTCTGACTGATGTTCTGCACAGGATATCATAATATTGTTTGAAGATAAGCTCGATGCCTCTAGCTTTATCTTCATAAAATATTTCTATTAATTCTGTGTCTGTGTAACTCACTAATCTCTTATCAATTATTATAATGCTCTGTTCTTACAAAAGGTTACCTTAGTCATAATATTTATTACTTATTGTAAAATACTTACCATGAATACTTTTCTTAAGTTAATAGTCATTCTAGCTATTACTATCTGCTCATGCAAAAATGAATCCAATATCAAAAATTTGACACTTTTGGATGTTTCTAATGAAAAAACTACAAAAGTAAAGTTAGTTGCATTTCCTTCATCAGTTGAATTTCAGGATGCAATGCTTACTAATATGTCTTATAAAGACGGTCGATTTGACTTTAAAGTCACAAGTGATTTATACCAGCTGGGACAACAGACACCAGATGCCGCTAATAAAATGTGTGCCAACTCGGGGAAAGGACAACATATACACCTCATAGTTGATAATAAGCCCTATGCGGCTAAGTATACGGCATCGTTTGATCATGAAGTCTCTGATGGGGATCACACTGTATTAGCTTTCATAAGTAGATCTTATCACGAAAGTATAAAGTCAAAAGGAGCCAGTATTCTTAAAAACGTAAAAGTTAAGGATGGTAACATAATAGATGAAAGTAATTATGAGTCTCCAGGAATATTCTACAGTCGCCCGAAGGGCACATATGTAGGAAAAGATACTAAATCAGTAATGTTAGATTACTATGTTGCTAATGTTGCTACCGATGATACAGGTATGTTACTTGGTAATTATAGTATTGATGTAGATATTAATGGTGAAAAGTTTTCTGTTAAACAGTGGAAGCCTCACTTTATTGAGGGTATGCCAATGGGAGAAAATACAGTAACACTGACCTTATTGAAAGATGGTAAGCCAGCGCAGGTGCCATTAAAACCCGTTACTAGAACCTTTACAATGAAAGAAGATCCTACTCCATCAAAATAAAATTGGATAATGTGTTGCTTATGTTAATACATGCATTATTTTTGCAGCATAATTGAAAGTTATTTCAGTTAAATGGTGGTTGTAGCTCAGTTGGTTAGAGCATCGGTTTGTGGTACCGAGGGCCGCGGGTTCGAATCCCGTCTTCCACCCAAAGCGAGATTCTCGAAAGAGAATTTCGCTTTTTTTATATTCCTACCCTATTAATATATGATAAACTTCATATTACATTTATGCTTTGTGCACAATGTGAACATGTCTCCTACTCTACTTATATGATGAGAGCTGGAATAAACTGGTTTAGTCTATGGTAACTCAATTTTTATAAATGCGTTACGTTGAGTTTTTTACGTCAATATGATTGAGAGCTTGTAAACTTAGTGAGGACGAGCAGTAATCTTCTATAATACCAGCTAAATTCAGAATGCCGCACATATTTTATTAGAATTTGCCCAACTCTGCGTTGAAAATAGGCCTCATAGCTAATGGCTATGCCTGTATCTTTAGCCTTGTACTAAACAAATTCTTTTTAAAATCTTATACGGGTATCTTAAAAATTCAATTGGTACAAGTTGGGAGCTCTTACCTTCTGTAAGAGACATGGGTGAGAGAATAGGTGCTGATGATAACCTGTTACCTATTATGGTTAACCAATGTGGTTTAATAGAGATATATAAAAAAAACAGCCCATAAAGTATTTTCAACTTTATGAGCTGTATATAACTATAAAAAACAGTTCTCAAAAAACTGCCAAATTATTGTTTTATACTATTTCTTTTGCGGCCAGATACCTTTCTGCATCTAGAGCTGCCATACAACCCGTACCTGCTGCTGTTACAGCTTGTCTGTAAACATGATCTTGTGCATCACCACTTGCAAAAACACCTGGAACCTTAGTTTTAGAAGTACCTGGTGTAGTCAATAAGTAACCTAAATCATCCATATCCAACCAACCTTTGAATATACCAGTATTAGGTTTGTGGCCAATCGCAACAAAGAAGCCTTCAGCAGTAATCGTTGACTCTTCTTTAGTTTTATTATTAATAACTTTTGCGCCTGTTACTTCAGTATCTCCTAATATATCTAGAGTCTCTGTATTCCAGTGTACCTTTATATTAGGTGTATTCAATACCCTTTTTTGCATTATTTTAGAAGCTCTCATTTCATCCCTGCGCACAAGCATATGTACCGTAGGACATAGTTTAGCAAGATAAGAAGCTTCTTCTGCAGCTGTGTCACCAGCACCTACAACGATAACATCTTTTCCTCTGAAAAAGAATCCGTCACATACAGCACATGCTGATACACCGTTATTCATTAATTTTTGCTCAGAATCTAAGCCTAACCATTTAGCACTTGCACCCGTTGATATTACTACGGTATGTGTTTTTATTACTTTACCTGTTTCTGTAGTTAATATATGCACAGGTCCAGAGAAGTCAACTTTAGTGATCATTTCAGATACGATTTCTGTATCAAACCTTTCTGCCTGTTTTTGGAAATCCATCATCATTTCAGGACCTGTTCTTCCATCTGGGTATCCTGGATAGTTTTCTACTTCGGTTGTAATCATCAATTGACCACCAGGCTCTTTACCTGTATACAATAAGGGTTTAAGATTTGCTCTTGCAGCATATATTGCCGCTGTGTAACCTGCAGGCCCAGACCCGATTATTGTACAATATCTAATATCTTCTGACATAGTTTTTTATTTAATATGATTACAAAAATAGGCTACTTAATTCAATTTTGCCATCAAATATTCTCAGAACCTGAGTATAAGACAAAAAATCACTAAGTAAAGGCTTTTGTTAACTGCTTTCAGTTTTTAATAATTGCGCTATCAGCAGCTGAACTGTGTGCTCTGCTGTTGCCTCACTTGTGATACTAATATGGGCTTTAGAATAATATGGTCTCCTTATTAATAATTGCGCTGAAACATAGTTGTCAAATCTATGAAACGATTCAAATTCTCTAATTAATGGCCTTTTTTCCTTTTCTTTATAAAGCCTTTCGATAGATCCCGTTGAACTTTCTATATGGATCGAAGTCCCATAATTGTTTATTGTTTCTATGTTATTATTAAAACATGGTAAGCCTCCACCTGTGCTGATTACATAATTATCTAATTGGGTGGTAAGCTTTAGGATCTTTGATTCTTCATCCCTGAACCATGGTTCACCATTCTCTTGAAACATTGCGGTTATACTTGTTCCGTATAATTTTTCTAAGGCATTATCAGTATCTAAGCGTGAAAAGTTGAGCTGATCTGCGAGAAGTTTTGTTATCGTAGTTTTGCCAGAACCCATAAAACCAATTAAATAAATTCTACTTGCTATCATTTAAGGGTGGCCTATTAATTTATAAATGTAAATTTATGACTTAAAAAATAACTAACCGAAATGATAATACTACAATCAGCAGCAGGTCCAGGAATTGCTAATCTTTTATTCTTTTTAGCATTGTTCTCAATTATGTACTTCTTCTTTTTAAGACCCCAAGTAAAGAAACAGAAAGCCCAAGAATCTTTCTCTGACGGACTATCTAAAGGAGACCGTGTTGTTACAACAAGCGGAATTATTGGCACTGTAGTGAAAATAGATAAAGATTCTATCTTATTAGCTATTGATCAGAAAACCAATATAAAACTTGTATCAGGCGCAATATCTAAAGAAATGACTGAAAAATATACAAAAGAGAAAAGCGATTCATAAATATCAAAGAACCCAAAAAAGGAGGCCTTTGAATAAAGCGCCTCCTTTTTTTATGTCTTTTGTTTAAATTCGTTTACTTCATTATGGAAACGTTACCAGCTACCACATATTCTGTACCTCCAAAACATGTGGCCTTAAGGCAATAAGCATATACATCTGGTGCTAAGCTTTTTCCATTTAAAGTACCATCCCATCCTTGGCCTTTGTCCAAGGTTCTATAAACTTCTTTACCCCATCTATCCAATACAAAGAATTCCATATCTTGAATAAACTTACTTCTTACAAATAGTACATCATTTACGTTGTCTCCATTAGGTGAAAAAGCACTTGGAATGAAGACGTCATCTTCATTACACTGAGGAGGCACAACTTCTATAAGTTGAGATGCACTTGATTCACAGCCTGCAGGTGTTCTGCATACTAATGTATATGTTGTATTTTCTGTAGGTGTTACTTCGATATTATCTCCTGTTGCTTCCACCTCTACCCCATCTTCTAGGTAAGTCCAAATATAATCACATGTTGCATCTAAAGTACTACTAGCCAAGTCTAATGGACTTCCTAAGCAAACAGTAGGTTCATTTTCTTGACCAGGGATTCCATTGTTAGATACTATCGCTACTGCTGGATTTTGAACATTAACAAACGTTGAATATGTTTCAGTTAAACCAGAGCTTATTTGGGTAATAATAACAGTGAACTCCTTAGAGCTGTTAGCGCTAGCGGTAGGAACTTCAGTGTTTATTCCATCAACTATACATTCTGCTGGTCCCCATAGGTATGTATATTCCTCTTCGTTTCCTGAGAAATTAAGTGGAATTGTAAACGTTCCATCAGTACACTGATCTTCTATTTCACCTATAGACGTATTAGGTGGAAAAGATGGTCTTCTTATTATAAGTAATGAGTCTATGCCTTCGCAACCAAATTCGTTAATTATTTTAGCAAGTACCATAACAGTATCTTGTTCTGGCATATATGTAAATGGTACACCTGAGCCTATAGTGTCTCTATTTAATAAACACCAAGTCACATCTTCATTATTACCACCTGTAATATCAGCATCAAGAATTGCAGTATCGTTAGTATATATCAAGGTATCCGTATCAATAGCGATAATAGGAACAGTTGGTACCATGATTGTCTCTGAGTAAGATACCGCTGGACATTGTTCACTTAAATCTGATAGTGTAACAGTGTACATTCCTGCTCCCGTAAAAACATGGCTAGTCGTGATACTGTCAGACAATGTCGTTCCATCACCAAAATCCCAAAAAGGAACGCCAGAGAATGTATTATTTGCATCAAAGTTAATTGTTAATGATCCGCAACTATCTGGTTCATAAGTAAAAGCTTGCAGCGGTTCATTAAGTTCAGGATTAAATTCTATTGTGTCTGATCTCTCACAACCAAATTGATTGCTTGTACATAATATTAGTGAGAAAGGATCAGTTTCTCCATCCGCTATGCCTATTATAGGATTACTATCAGTATTTCCTGATATTACTTGATCTCCTTTCCATAGGTATGTAACGTTCTGTGTTGAGTCCAAGTTATTTACAGAATAAAATGTTGAGTCACCTGGACAAATTGTAAAACCAACTGGTAATTCAAGTTGGATACTGAAATTTGTAAGATTTATTTGATCGCTACCAGAAGCACAATTCCCATCTGTAGTCCGCACATAGATTACACCTTCAAAGCCTGGACCGAATTCAGTATCTAAGATTGGTCCAAGACCAATTATTTCATCAAAGTTTTCATCCGTAGACCATTCATAGCCAACACTTCCATCTGGATTTTCAATCTCTAGATTAAGCATATTACTACAATCTATAGAATCGATTAGATCAACGATTGTCGTAGGTATTGTTGTTATAACGCCTGATGTTGATACCGTTCCTCCAGCTGCTGTAGATGTAGTAGTACCATTAGTATAATTGATGGTCATAGATACATCAATCAACTGACCTATAGGAAGTGTTACAAGTACTGGATTGCCGAAATATGTCTGACCATTAATAACCCAAGAAATTGACTCTACTGTAAGGCATCCTGGATCACCGTTATTGAAAAACTCATATACGACCATATCATCAAGACATTCAACTATAGAAAAATCCCAAGACAGTTCGCTAATCGTTTCTTCTGGATCTAGCGTTGTTTCAAATTGAGCACTACAACCATTTGAATAATTCACTATGTAATTTATTACAACAGATTCTTGCAGAACTAATGTTATTGAAGTTCCAGTTCCAACCAATTGTCCATTTGAGAACCACTCACTAGATGTAATACTCACACCTGGTGGCAATATTGTAACATCTTGTAATGTACCAGATGGTGCAGTAGGGTCTGTACAATCAAATGTCTTGATAACATCTAGCTCAGGTGTTGTACCTCCAATAAAGGTTTGAGTTTGGGTCACAGAACATCCATCAGCAAAATCAGCTATCAGATCAATTTTAACTTCTTGTCCCGGAAGTAAATTTAATGAAACAGAGTTTGCCGTTGAAGTATTAACTGGCCCAACACCTAATATCTCGTAAGTCCAATTAAAACCAGTTGGATTACCTAAGAAACCACCTGATAATCTTGGTGTAAAAGTTACTAAATCTCCATTGACAGGGAGACAAGCGACATTAAGGTTCGATATAATATCTAGATTAGGAAATACCTCTTCACTAATATTGAAACTTCTTGCAATCTGCCCTTGACAGTTACTTCCGTTTTCGACAATAAGTGAAAGATTTACATTCTCATTCTCAGCGAAAACTAACGTAATAGGACTAGATGAAAATGTCATTCCATTTATTACCCACTGTTCAGTTAAGAAGTTAACAGATGTATTGTTAAACGTAACTGTAATATTATTGTTAGCACACATGACGTTGTCTATTGTGTAGCTAGCTGAATTATTGTAGTCAGCGCTGAAAAAGACTTTGAAGTACTCTGATTCACAACCATTAGCATAAGCAACAACAAGTGAAACTTGTGTTCCAACATTAGATGGGATAATCGTAACCTCAGATTGGTTACTCTGTACACCATCAATAGTCCAGTTATAAGAAGTAACTAGAAATCCTGTAGCATTAGTAATATCAGTAAGCGTTACACTTACTGGTGTTTGATCACAATTATTTGTTTCTTGAATATTCAATATAGGAGAGGTAATACTTGTTCCTGTGTATGTAAAACCAGTTGCTCCGTTTAATGAAATGCTACAACCGTTATCCAATATAACAGTAAGGTTTATAGTTTCGCTTACGCCTTGAGCAAGACTTAAGTCAAATGAACTACTAGTTGAATTTAAACCAGAGTTGGTCGTCCAACTATAGCTACTAATTGTCAATCCATTAGCTCCAGCTAAACTTGGCGTAAAGATTACTAAACCATCACCACAATCTGTGCCTTGAGCAGTAGGCGTAATGCTTAGTATAGGTAAAGCATTATTATTTGTATGTATAAAGTCAACTAAGCTTATTTGACAACCATTATCATATGTTATGGTCAAATCAATCTGAACTTGTTCTCCTAAATCTAATTGTGTATTAACCTGTGAACTAGTAGAAGTTGTGCCATCGCTCAATGTCCATTCGTAAGAAAGTACAGTTCCATTTATACCGTTGGTGTTTGTTATCTGTGGTGTAAAAATTACATCACTTGAATTATCACAGTTAATAGTATTATCTACATTGACACCATTTATTATAGGAAGTAAATCTTGTGGATTTATCGTTCTAGTAATTTCTGAAAAACAACCCCCTGCAAACTCGTTAGACAGTGTTACTTCAACTGAATTTGATGTAGTTTGAAATATTAGCGGTGATCCACTGAAAGATGTTGAGATCCCGTTATCTGTAACAACCCATGACGTAGAAAGAGGTGAAGTAGAAGCATCTGTAAGAATTAATTCAAACCCAGTTCCTAGACAAGTTCCTATTTGGGAATCAAATCTAGAGTTAGTGCCTCCTATATCATTTACATTTATTGTTTTGGAGAATTGTGATATACAACCATTAGAACCAGTTACAGTAAGATCAACTGTCGCCTCATCACTAGAACCAAAACTCACAAGAATCGATTCTCCTTGAAAGGATTCTACTTGTCCATTTATTGTTACTACCCATGACCAATCTACTGCGCATGTCAATCCTGTAGGGTCTATAGATCTATCAGTCAGTCTTACTATGTTTTCACCTGTATTACATGATTCCAACGTTGCATCAAAATCTACGCTAAGTGTATTAGTTGTTCCAACTGAAACTATAAAGTCTTCATGCACAGTGCAACTGTTAGACAACCTTGTTGCTTCTTTTCTTACCGTGTATTTCCCAGCGGTAGGATAGGTAAATGTTGGGTTAACTTCGTTTGAAGTAAATGCCGGATCTTGGTTTGGGTAATCAAAATACCATGTATAGGTATCTGCACCAGTTGTTCTATTAACAAATGAGATAGTATTATCACCATCACAGTTATTATCAACTATATCACAATCGGTAATAATCGGAGTCCCGCATGCTGTTATATGTATTTCAAAATCTCTTCTGACTGTAGACAAAAGAACACCATTTCTGTATTCGTCTACACATACCCCTATAAGATAAACACCTATTTCTGATGGTGTACCACATAACAGGCCTGTTGCTGGGTCAATCGTTAATGGTTGACTGCCACCAAACATGTTCATAGTAGAAAAATTCCCTGCATAATCAACTGTAAAATATGGAGGATTAGTAGGTGGGTTTGGTGTAGGATTATCAATAGTACTTCCTGTTGACGGTGTACATAAACGATAAACTAATTCATCCCCATCATTATCCATAGCACTATGATCAAATGTAAATTTATCATTTACACAAGTATATATTTCTGGCCAATCATTAAATGTTGGTTGCGTATTACATTCTCTAAGCGCATCTGCAGATACATGTGAATAATATGTAGCTCCAGTTTCTAAGGGATCATTAATATTGGTAAGAATTGAGTTACGACAGCATCTCTGATATGTAAGGATATAACCTTGTTTATTCCAGGGTAATTCTACAATTGCTTTGTAAATAGCTTCCGAAACACATACCCCGTCTCCAGGTTCCATAAACTTACAATCATCCAACAATCCGTTATGTAAAGTCCTTTGTGATACCAATTCAAGAAAAGATCTACCTCTATCGTCACCTAGTCCAATCTGAAGTGCTCCTAAACTTCCAAATATGCCCAATATTCCTGGGTCATCGAATTGCGCATCTGCTGCTCCATTGGCACAATCCCTTCTTACAACTAAAGTTACCTCGTACATACTATTTCCGAGACACTTATAAGTTAGCTCTCCACCAGCAATGTGGGTCGCACTTGCAATGGTTGAACCAAGTATAGAAATAAGACAGATTAATATTGTCTTGAATAATATGTTTTTTAACAAACTTGACATGATGCTAATATTTAACCTACGTTATGAAATTGGTTAATGGGTTATAATTATTTATTTAATAATCTAACTCTCACAACTTCAGATTTTCTTTGCCTAGAAGCTTCTAAACTATAAATGGATAATCTCTCATTCTCATAGGAATCTGAAATTCCTGTAGGTGCAACTTCTTCTCCATAAGAAAGCTCCACTATCTGTAATTTTCCTGATTCGATAAATGGATTAAGTGCTCCACCTCCGAACTGTTTCAATTCATTCTTTATTGTCCAGATTCTTCTCTGGCCAAGTGCAAGGTTATATTTCTTATTTGCTCGCGGACTAGCAAATCCCTTAAGGGATAATTCAATTTGTTCTCCAGCTACTAATCTATCTAGAAGCCTGTCTATGAATAATTGTAATCTCTCAAAACCATCACGAACTTCATCTTCAAAAAATCCCTCTAGATTACTAGCTTCTACGTCTTTCATATCACCAGAAATCGCCTTAGTATATCTGTTCTTAAATTCTTGTTTCCTAGAATAGTAAGGGTGATATGTTTCTGAATATGAATTTTCTGAAAACAAACTCTTTGATCTGGAATTAGGTTTATCATTATCAAAATATACGATCACTGGTAAGTATTCATTTAAGTCAAATGTATCTTTCTCGAAATAGATTCTCTGAATGATTTTTCCATCATTAAAATCAGTAGCAATAAACTCTAACTCTTGAGCTAAATAGCCAGTTTTGGTAGTTACAAGTTTATATTTTCTACCAGTTATAACATCAAATAGAAATTTATTGTTTTCGTTAAGTTCTATAACCTGAGGCTCAGATTCAGGGTTAGTAACATCATATAATGTTACACTAGCGCCACCTAAAGCTGCCATGTTCTGTCTATCAAACGTATAAACTTCTAAAATGGCTTCTTGAGGAGTTAAGTATATTTTCTTTGTTATTGGCGTTAATTTATTACAATTTTTAGTACTCAGACTTGTTGTGTCTGAATCATAACCATTTCTATCTGTAATTATTTGATATTCCCTATTACACCTGAGATCAAAATTGTGATCATTTGATAATGAATTTAAATTATCAAATAACAATACACCGGTAATCAGATCATAAACTCTAAT
Source organism: Saprospiraceae bacterium (assembly GCA_023300835.1). GTDB lineage: Bacteria > Bacteroidota > Bacteroidia > Chitinophagales > Saprospiraceae > RFSX01. Next base: position 13,555 of record JALZVB010000202.1, read on the forward strand.
CCTAGATCCATTAAGTCCTGTCTCATTTGTAATATCAAATACAAGCGCTTCTAAAGGTATCGTAACTTCCTCTATGTCAGCCTTGTATATATCGTAACAACAAGCTTCAAAACTTTCTTCAAGATATAGTGAACCTGTTCTATTAGACGACAAAAACCCTTTAGTACCTTCGTCATCTAGTAAATAGTAGATGTCATTGAAACTACTATTGGTTGATGCCAACATATTTTCAGGTTCTGAATAACTGTTATCAACTTTGTAAGAAGAATAAACATCAAAACCACCTAGTCCCATATAACCCTCAGAACTGAAGTATAAAGTATTTGAATTACTATGAAAAAATGGTGTTACTTCGTCTTCCAAAGTATTAATAGAGCTTAAGTTCTCAGGTTGTGAGTAATTATCTCCATTTATTTCTGAAATCCAAATATCTAAGTCTCCTTTGCCTCCCTCTCTGTTAGAAACAAAGTATAGAAACTCTTGACCAGAAGAAAACTCATAGCCAATATTGGGCTGTGTATTTGTACTTGTAGGATTATTTATTGTTTGTGGGAGTTTAATCGGATTGATATAGTTTCCAGCTTCTGTTCTTTTCTTGTAGTATATGTCACATCTAATGTCTCTATTATTAGCATATTCACACAATGTGTAGTACATTTTTGACATATCCTTACTAAAGGCAGTATGTGCTTCGTGCACTGCTATTTCATCATCTTTTCCCTTTGATTCAACATTGTTTTGAGTATTTGGTGATTGCTCATCTGTTAATATTTGAGAATATAATCGACCTTCTAGATATTCATCATCTTCTGTAAATCTCAATGATGAGTAGTAAAACTTATCTTCTACAAGTACCGCCCCAAAATCAGAATACGGAGAGTTTATATCATCGCCTAATCTTTCTATAGCGGTTCCAGGAATGGGATCATTTAGTTTCTCTTTAGCCCAGTCTATCGCATCAATTTCCATTCTAGACTTGGTAACGTAATAATCGTTTTCACCATCGTTTTCGGATATGTATAACTCGTAATTACGTCTAGCTTCGTCATATTTCCCTAAATATTGCTGGGCAGAAGCGAGATGATAAACAGCTAAAGGGTACTTTTTTTCAGAATCATTTTCCGTTAAATAAGCATATTGTGTTTCTGCAGTGTTATATGCATCAAAATTAGCTGCTGCTTCAGCATAGTTGTTGACTATTTCTAATTGTGTTGTATCAAACTCTAAGGCACTCTTGTACCAGTTCATAGCATTGTAGTAATCCTTTGACTCTAGAGCTTCTTGTGCAGAACTCATAAAAGACTTTAGTGTTTGACCACTCAAGTCTGTATTTGAGAACCAAAGAATACAAATCCCTATATATATTTTAAGCTTCATTGATTTTGAGATTGTAGCTTTTTAAAAAATTGGACAAGTCTTAAAACGACTCATTGGCTTAGGATGCTTAATAATATACCTAAAATGCGCTTCAGGACCTCCACCGCCATGAACATCATTGAAATCTAATAGGTATATATCATAGCTCAACGCAATGAAAATATTATTGTATTCTAAACCTATCTTAGGAAATAAAGCTTGTCTTGTTCTATAACCCAAGCCTAATCTAAGTTTAGCCTCTTTGCCTCTTTGTTCGTTTAAATAGATGTTTACATAACCCCCAAATACAAGTTCATCGTATTCTGACTGTCTTTGATACAATGCATCTAATTGAATATCTAGCTTGTCACTGATTTGTCTTTGGTATATACCATAGAATGCAAGTCTAATTGGTAATGTTTGATCCTCAGTACTTATAAATCTTGCTTTAGGCGAAGTAAGGTGAAATCCACCGACTCCTAGATCTAACTTAGTTCTAGAACTCTTTTGCCATCTGTAGTTAATCCCTAGACTCGTTTCTAGAAAATTGAATTTCTCAAATTCTACGGCTTCATTTGATCCCCTCGTAGGATCTACAACAAATCTGTTTGGATCCCAAAAATTGTCCCATGTCAAATCAGCTTCATTAAATCCTCTTTGAGAATACCCCACTAGCGCACCTATTGTTAGAATATTCTTTTTGTTTAATATTCTATTATAAGAACCTGCTAAGTTTATGTTAGTTAATCTAATGTTAGAATCTCCTTGCCTATCGTAATTAAGGAAGATACCGGCACCAAAGAATCCTTTAGTACTCTTTCTAGGATAAATCTTTCTATCATATCCAATACTAGCACTAAACCATGGAACTCTTACATTCCTCCACTGATCTCTTACAGATGCAGTTATCCTCTCGTCACCATTAAATATTCCTGTTAGAGCTGGATTTATAACTAACGGTGCATTATAGAATTGACTATAGTGAAAATCTTGCGCTGATATTGTACAAGAAACTCCTGCAAGTAATATGAATACTAAAGGAAATAATACGTTTTTAATCAAAGCTTTTAAATTAGATCGGA
>JALZVB010000203.1 GCA_023300835.1 Saprospiraceae bacterium
TCTTAGTCTTTATAAGAAATTGGCCATCAAGGTCTGTAGATTCACCGACATAAGTGCCTTTGAATGTAACGTCTACAAATGGTAAGGGTTCTTTAGTTTTGGCATCGTACACTGTGCCTTTAACTGTAGTGAGCTCTTGACTTAAAGTTTCTGTTACTGATGTAAGAGAAATAAAAAAGAATGCTATTAATAAATAGGAAAATCTTGTTCTAATAAGGGCTGTATATTTCAAAACGATTATAGTTTCTTGTTGTAATATTCTGTAATCAAGTAAAACTGCTAAAAAAGTTGCAAAACTAAACGCTTACTTGATTATACCTAATAACTGATTGATTATAACTTTTATACTCTTGAACGAGTTTCTTTAAATGCCTGAATTGGTTAAATAGTTCATTTTTTCTCTAAAAGGGCAGACATACTGTGATCAATTGTCAGCGACTTTACCCCTAAATCATTATTACGGTTGATCCTAATGCTATCATTTGTCTAATAGAAGGTTGCCTAAATGTCTTTTAGTGACATCTAAGGTGCCGTCAAGAAAGGTCTTAAATAATATAGAAATAAGGTAGAGGTAGAGAAGTGCTATGCTAGTGCAATAATGAAAAACAAAAAAAAGAGGCTGTCTCATTGTTATGAAACAGCCTCTGATTATTTTATTCAGTGTTATTATATCATCTAGTTACATGGTCCATAAAAGAAGTGATTACCGCAAGTCTTCATGAAGTGTAAGTGACAGGCATTAGCTGCCTTTATTTTAAATGCCATAAGATCTCTATTACTATTAGGTACCATTTTTCTATGTACTGTAATGTGAGAGCTTTTCATACCCAGATTTCCAGTGACGCCTTTAGGAATAGAAACTTGCTCTATAATAGACGCATTGGCATCTTTAAATCCATTAGCGTAACCCATTTGCTTGAATATGCCATCAAGGAATCTTTTTTCTGAGTTAGATGAATCATAAGCTCTTTTCAATCTATTGTAGAATCCAGCATTATCTAGACTATGTAAATTTCCATATTCTGGGGCTAGTCCTAGTTTAGTTGTATTGTGTGGTGCAGGACCAGAAGGTATTCTGAATACTGAGTTAGTAAGCGCAGAACAGTTACATTCTTTAATTACCGGTTTTGGTACTGGCTTTGGTTCTGGTTTAGGCACTGCCGCAGGGACTACTTTCTCAACAATCTTTTCTTTCACTACAGGTGCTGGGGTTGTCTTGTAACAACCTTTCCAGAAAGCGAGTAATAATAATAGAAGTAACAATAGAAGTAATAACCATTTCCAACAACCTGTCATTCCTGATCCAGTTGCTGCTGCTGCTCCAGCAGTAGAAGTGGCTGCTGCCGCTGCTGCTACTTTTTTAACAGGTGCTGCTTTGACTACTTTTTTGGCTACCGTTTTAACAACTTTCGGTTTAGGTGTTGCTGCAACGACTTTCTTTTTTGGCGGCGGTGCTGCAACGACTTTCTTTTTTACAGGAGGAGGCGTTTTCTTAACGGGTGCTTGTGCTTTCTTCTTTTCAACAACGACCTTTTTCTTAGTAATAAGTGTAGAAGCTGCTGCTGCGGCTACTATAGTTGCTGCGGCAGCTACTGGAGCTGCGGTTACAGGTGCAGGAATTACTGTTTTTACAATTCCTTTAGACATACACGACCTTCCTATTTCTCTGCCTGTCCCATCTTTGAGAACATTGATATAGTATTTGCCTTGCTTTATAGTGCTGTACTTAGAGCTATCTTCTTTATGCTGGATAGTAGCCGTTAATTCACTTTTCCTTCCTTCTTCTGTTTTGAAGCCTTCACTCCTTAGTCTTACAGTGCCGTCATTATTATATACGGCAAAATAAAATTGCTTATCCTTTCCTTTAAAAAGTGCAACATTGTTCTTCTTGTCTGTGATAGGATGATTCTCATATGCTTCACACTTTAGGTAATCATCATCTTTCACTTTACCACGTGTTTCACTTAACACATTACGTGTCTCACCTATCTGATTACGTGTTTCACCAATTTGGTTTCTGGTTTCACCTATCTGATTACGTGTTTCACCGATCTGGTTTCTAGTTTCACCGATTTGGTTACGCGTCTCACTTATTTGATTACGCGTTTCACCGATTTGGTTTCTAGTTTCACTTATTATTTTTCCGCCAACTATTCCGCTTGCAATTCCTGCTGATAGGTTTGATGACTTGTCATTTGATTTTCCTTTAGATTCAGACTTCTGACCAGAACTTGCATTTCCTTTTGACTCTGATTTCTGACTTGAACCTGATTTTCCTTTAGATTCTGATTCATTACCAGAACTTGAGTTTCCAGTTTTACCTCCTGCGCTTCTACTACCACCTATAGACCCTGTATAGTATGTTAAAGATTCTTTAGCAGCAGCTTCAGATTTGAATGAAGCACTTTTAGCTATTTCTTGATGATTACCAGCTTTCAGTGATACATAGAATTTACCTTCTTCTTCAATAACAAACCATCTACTTTCTTCCCCTCTATTTTTAATCACAGACTCAATTCCGTTATCTCTTCCGGATTCAGATGTATAACCTTGGCTCCTCAAGAATACTTTGTTATCCTTATTAAGCGCGGCAAAATAAAATTCGCTATTTAATTCAAATGCTGAAAAATCTGAATGGTTTTCTGAGTTTGGTTTTTTAAAATATTTAGCTAAAGCCAAATATTCATCTTGATTTTTTTTCTTGTCCATGGACGAATAGATTTAATAGTTATTTAGGGCACATCATAATTGGAAATATAAAAAGTTGCAAATTATTATTACCAAGAATGAAAAAATGAATATAATATTATTGTAATAGCATATCGCTGTTAAGACGATATTGTCTTGCAATTGTCACATACTGTTAGAGGGAGGGGGACTCCACTGATGAACAAAAATAGAGGATTTATTTGTCAAAAAACTAACATTAGTACTAAATCTAAATTTTTAGAATAACATTTAACGTTTTAGTACGAATTAATTTTATTCTAATATGTTTTTTTATGATATGTAATGACGTTGATTATCAATTGATAAACTTTATGTTAATACTTGAATGTGTTGTTATGGGTGATAGTGGTATGTCAACAATAGGAAGAATAATTTCAGCTTATTAAACTTGATATTCCATCCTATTGTTGATTTTATAAAATTATGTTTTATTTATTATCGGTTGATTGTGGTAGGATAAGTAGTGTACAAGGTTGTATCCTAGCTTCAAATTGAGATCCGATAAGTACTTCAAAACCTGAATTAAGGTTTATCTCAGTTCCTGCCGTAAACAATACGTCTAGATTCATATCAATGTTAGCATCAGTGTTAATATCTATTTCTGCTCTATAGGTATCTTGAGTAATATTGGGTATTACAAGATTGTCATCATCGCATATATCTGAGGTATTACATCCTTCGTCTATCTGACCATCACAGTTGTTGTCCAGATTATCACATGTTTCAGTTGCTCCAGGAAAAATGTTAGCATTTGTATCATCGCAATCTGTGTTGTCTGTAACATATCCTGTAGATGCCGTGCATGCTTGATCAATAACATTCAGGTTACCGTATCCATCGCCATCTGTATCTGCATAATAAGTTGTAGTTAC
>JALZVB010000204.1 GCA_023300835.1 Saprospiraceae bacterium
GACTCTAATCTATTGCTTCTAGGATTAGAAGCCATTTTGGATTACAACTTATGACCGAAGTTAACAGAGTTACAACCTCTAATAAGAGCATTTTAAGTAGAATGACTCATTTCATTACATTAATAACAATGATATAGCTGTTATTCTTTTCAATCAATTTCATGACATTTATTCGACGGTGCCTTACTCTTTTAATTCTTATTCTTCCACTTATTTGCTTTGCTCAACCTAAAGACAACTCACCATATTCTAGGTTAGGTATAGGAGACATTTCTGATGACAACTTCATGGCGACAAGACATATGGGAGGAATAGGTGCCTCTTATGTTGGGCCATACAACATAAATATTGTCAACCCCGCTTCATTAGCTTATCTATCAACAGCTTCATTTGATGTTGGCGTACATGCAGAATTGAGTAATATTTCAGATAATGTAAATCCGAGTAGTAATAGTTGGAATGGTAACATATCCTATCTATCGCTTGCATTCCCATTACAGAACCAAGTAAACGACCTTTTGGATAGAAAGGTAAGAAACTGGAAGTACGGAATGGGCTTTACATTGAAGCCTTTTTCAACTGTAGGTTATAACATTGAGGTTCCACAGTTTACTGAAGAAACAGGTGAAACCAGACAATCTAACATAGGATTTGGAGGTACCTATGATTTTACGTGGAGTACCGCTGTCAACTATAAGAATCTAGCGATGGGTCTCAATCTAGGGTCTTTATTTGGTTCCATTACCAATCGATCAGCAGTAAATTTTCTGGATCTTCCAGGTGCTGTAAATACGCTAATTGAAAACAAAAGAAATATGAGTGGTTTTCTATACCGTGTAGGGTTTCTCTATACCCATAACTTTAAGCGGAATGAATCAGAAGAAAACAATAAAGCCCCTGGTAATAAAATGACTTTTGGACTTCATGTCAACTCTAAGTCTAACTTAACAATTGATGAAACAATATCAATAGGAACGGAGCAAATAATAGGCAGTAGTATATTTCGAGATACATCTTCTATCAACTTAATAACGCCAAGCAAACTGCCTGCTGAGTTGGGATTCGGTGCGACATATTATATGGGCGAAAAATTTGCAATAGGTGTGAACTTTACAACAACGTCTTGGTCTGACTTTATTAGTTCAACTGATAACGAAACGTTAAATGACGCCTCTGAGTTATCTTTCGGTGGATATTATCGTCCTAATTATAAATCAGCAGGAAGTTATCTCGCTAGAGTGCTATACAGATTCGGCGCATATTATAAAGAAACGCCGATCGAAGTAGAAAATGAGCGGGTAAGAGATTATGGATTGACAGCTGGTTTTGGGTTGCCTTTTTTCTTTCAAAGAAAAATCTCACATGCCAATCTTGGCCTAGAACTTGGGTTAAAAGGAGACAACACTATTCTCGAAGAAAAATACATGAGACTATCATTCAGTTTCACGTTCAACGATGATGAGTGGTTTTTAAAAAGAAAGTATAATTAATAAACAGAATATTATGGATAAGATTAGAAAATTAATGTTGAGCACATTTGTCTTAGCGATAAGCTTGCAGATGGTAACAGCTCAGTTAACTTCTTGGGAAGGTATTCCAGAAAAAGAAGAAGCAGAAAATGCACATAGTATTTATAGACAAGCCATAAAGTCTGGAGATATGGCGATTGCATTTGAAAATTGGCAGATTGCTTATAACCTAGCGCCTACGGCTGATGGCAAAAGAGATTATCACTTCATAGATGGTGTGAAATTATATATCGACAAGTTCAAAAATGAAACTGATCCGGCTAAAAAAGAGGAGCACAAGGCCATGATAGACAAGCTATATGGTGAAGCCATCACAGCTTATGAGACTAAAGCTATCAAGCCATCCAATTGTAACGATGATGCTTGTTATCAAGCTAAAGTGGGATATGTACTAGGTAGAAAAGCATTTGACATGTTTTATACCCTTAACTCACCTTATAGCAAAAACTTAGAAGTACTAGAACAAGCTGTTGAGAAGTCTGGTAATGATACGGAGTATACTGTATTTGATCCATTAGCAACTATTGCTGTTTATCAATTCCAAAAAGGAAAGATAGATAAGTTGAAAGCACTTGATATCTATCAGAAGATGGAAGCTATAACTCAACACAACATCGATTCTGGTGCTAAATATGCCGACTATTATGACCAAGCTTGGAAGTCAGCATCTTCTAAATATGCGCCTATAGAAGCTGATATATTTGACTGTGAATTCTTCAAGCCTAAGTACAAAGAAATGTATGATAGTGCTCCCGATGATATGGACCAGTTAAAAAACATAGTCGGCCTACTGAAGAAAAGAGGTTGTGATCCTAGTGATCCGTTACTTGTAGATCTAGAAGGAAAATGGAAATCATATGCCGCTTCTACTAATGCCGCTAGAAAAGCAGAATTTGAGGCTAATAACCCATCACTTCTAGCTAAGAAAGCGTACGATAGTGGTGACTACGCTGGTGCAATTGCTAAATACGATGAAGCCATCAATGGTGCAACTGACCCTAGCAAAAAAGCGAGCTACATGTTCTCTAAAGCTTCTATACAAGGAAGAAAGTTAAAGAAATACAGTGCAGCAAGAAAAACAGCTCTAGCAGCTACTAAGGTTAATCCTAGCTCAGGAAGACCCTACATGCTTATCGGTGACTTATACGCTACTGGAGCAAGAGATTGTGGTGATTCTTGGAATCAAAGATTAGCCATTATTGCAGCAATAGATAAATACAGAAAAGCAAAATCAGTAGACCCTTCTGTAGCTGATGAAGCTAAAAATAAAATATCAAAATACAGATCTTCTCTTCCTGATCAACAAGAAGGTTTTATGAGATCAGTTAAAGCTGGAGATACTCAGAAAGTAGGCTGTTGGATCGGAGAAACAGTTACAGTTAGGTATAAGTAATACCAAACTAAGTTTGTAACTTAATTATGCCGTACATATTTTAAAGGAAATTATACTGCACCTTAACATTCAAACTATAGCTAAAGATATTATAAATGTTAAAGGGCTGTCTCGTTAGAGATGGCCTTTTTTTTTATTGGTACATACTCCACTTTTACTAGTCTAATATAATACCCAACAAAAACGTACTTTTGCATTCTTACTTAAGAATCGAAACATTCATAAATAATGGCAAAACAAATAACACCTAGAGGAGAGAATTATTCTCAGTGGTACAATGATATAATAAAGAAAGCTGGTCTGGCAGATAACTCAGCGGTTAGAGGCTGTATGGTTATAAAGCCTACAGGGTTTGCTATCTGGGAGAATATGAAAGCTCAGCTTGACAAAATGTTCAAAGAAACAGGACATGTCAATGCTTATTTCCCCCTATTTATACCTAAAAGTTTCCTAAGCAAGGAAGCCAAGCACGTTGATGGTTTTGCCAAGGAATGTGCCGTTGTTACGCATCACAGGTTAATGAATGACCCTAATGGTGATGGTGTAATTGTTGACCCTACGGCTAAGTTAGCGGAAGAACTTATCGTAAGACCTACTTCTGAAACAATTATCTGGAATACATACAGGGATTGGATCCAATCTTATAGAGATTTGCCATTATTGATAAACCAATGGTGTAATGTTGTCAGATGGGAAATGAGAACGAGACCATTCTTAAGAACTACTGAATTCTTGTGGCAAGAGGGCCATACCGCACATGCTACCCAACAAGAAGCTATTGAAGAAGCACAACTTATACATGAAGTTTACGCAAGATTCGCTGAAGATTATATGGCCATGCCTGTTATAAAAGGTGCCAAAACAGAGAATGAACGATTTGCAGGTGCTGTTGATACTTATACTATCGAAGCACTTATGCAGGATGGAAAAGCCCTGCAAGCGGGGACTTCGCATTTTCTAGGTCAGAATTTTGCCAAAGCATTTGACGTTACTTTCTCTGACAATAATAACAAGATGGATCATGTCTGGGCCAGTTCTTGGGGAGTTTCTACAAGACTTGTCGGTGGACTTATTATGACCCATTCTGATGACGATGGTCTAGTTCTACCTCCTAAGTTGGCTCCGACACAAGTTGTCATTGTCCCTATCCCCAAGCCAAATCCTGAGATCATGGAGGTCGCAGAAAAGATAGCTGGGCAACTAAAGGCAGCTGGTATCAGAGTTAAAATCGATACTGACGAAAAGAAACGTCCAGGCTTCAAATTTGCGCAATATGAGATGGAAGGCGTACCTATAAGACTAGGTATAGGAATGAGAGATCTCGCTAATAATCAAGTAGAAATTGCTAGAAGGGATACCAAAGAAAAAGCACTTAAACCCGTAGAAGGAATAGACAGATACATTGCTGACCTATTAGTAGAAATTCAGTCTAATTTGTTTAATAAAGCTGTAAAGTATAGAGAAGATCATACTTCAGAAACGACTGACTTTGAGGAGTTTAAACACATTCTTGAGAATAAAGGTGGATTTATAAAGGCACATTGGGATGGAACAGTTGAGACTGAATTAAAAATCAAGGAATTGACCAAAGCCAGTATCAGATGTATCCCTCTAGATGAACCAGAAACACCTGGTAAATGTATTCTTACGGGTAATGATTCTAAACAAAAAGTGCTTTTCGCGAAAGCTTACTAAGTAGCGCTTAAAAAAGCAACTTCATAATCTGTGATTGGCACTTTTTCGCAATCACATCGTAAAAAAACACAGCGGCAGCTAGACTATCGTTGTGTTTTTTTTTTCATAAATATCATTCACCATTTCTAAGCTTAAACAAATGGCAATACCTAAAAGATCTGAACTAGAGTTAGATCAGCTTGTACTTGTTGTACAGAAACAAGACCAGAGATCAGGCGAGCTTACTGAGGGCCTCATCAAGAGATTCTTGACAAAGTCTCCTCAGCATCCTCACGGAATCAAGGTAATGCTTGATACTGGAGAAGTTGGTAGAGTACAGTCTATAGTCGTAGAAGATTAAGCAATTATATTAACCAACCAAGTTTGGTTATAGGCATAAAAAAAGGGCTCCTAGCGGAGCCCCCCGAATCTCTTTGATCACATATTATCATCTCTCAGGTGAAAATATTGAAGTCATGACCTAAAGGATCTCATGAAGTAAACTGTCGCAAAGATAATACGTTTTAGTGATTTATATATAGAAAAAATAATAATTTATTAAAATATCTATATATAATCCACTGATAACTACCCATAGTCTAATATTTATATGTCTTCTTGACGCCATCATATAGCTATTTCTAGATATTTAATATACAAGCATCAACATATAAGGCTTTTGCTGCGTTATTACTACATATTACATTTTAATCTCCCTAACGTAATATAAATTATAAAGCAATAGGAAAGTAGTTTTTTAGTTTTTTTCATAGTAGTTTTTAGGCAGAAACATGATTTGCAAATTATGCATGTTTCTGCTTTTTTATTTTGATACCTGCTATCTAGTAACCGTTGAATTTCTGCATACGAATGATAATTGATATCAAATTTAGGGTTCTATTAGGTATACTTTATCTGAAGGTAAACTACAAGATGTTATGACCAATCTCTGTTTGACATTTAAATCATCATTCCATTACCTCAATCTCATCACCAGAAATCCATCGTCTCAACAATTCCTTATTGGTACTGATCTCTGCGATATAGAATTTACTGTAGGAAGCAAAGGCACGAGAATGTTCTATTCTTTCTATATCTACTACAAAATTAGAGTGAATTAAATAGATCTCTTCTTTCTCTTTCAATACAAACCCAACATGAAGTGAATCGAAACCTATGAAATAGATTCCCTCATTAAGGATCTCATAGATTTTCTTGATGTTTCCCTTAATAGAGTGCTCGGATACTTTAATTACTTTATTGCCAAGTGCTAAACTCCTGGCTTCGTTGATTGGGCTCTGTTGAGCTAGTCTATATCTGTTTAGATTCAATCCTACATCTTGTAAGGTCGTTGATACAAAATAACCACAGGCAATACTCCCTTTTAGAGG
>JALZVB010000205.1 GCA_023300835.1 Saprospiraceae bacterium
AAAAAAGCAAAAAAAGAAATTCTAAGTAGTTTCCGAGGTAACCTCAGACGTAATATTAATAAAGCGATCAAAACCACATCTATTGTAGAATGTGATCTTGAAAAATGGTGGTCCAATTGTGCAAAAGCTTTTAAAGATCAGGGTAAACCCATCCCCTTCAACAAAGAGGTTGTTGAGCGATTGCACAAGTCCTATAACAGCAGTCGTGAATATAAAATGAAAGTATGTATCGATGATGTTACTGGTGAGGTGTTGGCCGGTACGATTACACTGAGTGACAGAGAAGCTACTTATTATCTATATGGCTATTATTCGCCTATTGGCAAAAATCAAGGGGCCCTCAGTTACTTGTTATGGGATACGATATGTACCATAGAGACGCCACGATTTGACTTTGAAGGAAGTATGCTTGATGGGGTAGAGTATTTTTTCAGATCATTTGGAACAGACCTGGTTCCCCATTTTAAAATATGGAAGATTAATAATCCGCTTTTGAAAATTCTGTTCAAACTTAAAAAACCTGCTCTCCTTGGATAAGGGGCATGACAGAATACTGCAAGAACTCGGTGGACATCAATTCATTTCTGATAGGCTAGACAGCAGCTTGTCATGGCTAGAAAAAAGTATGGCTATCTGTGACCACAATGGTTCGTCAGCATATATGACGCTATGGGGTAGATGGGCCGATCCTTATGCAGAGACGACAGGTTACTTGATTCCGACCTTACTACAAGCCAGTAAGCTGAGTGGAAAAAGTCAATTAGAAGAACCTGCTAATCAACAAGCAACATGGTTAATGTCTCTGCAATCTCAGCAAGGCTATTATAAGACGGCTTTTGATAAGGATGAAGCTTTTGTGTTTGACACGGCACAGATTGTTCTAGGTCTGTTGTCATTGTATCAAGAGAATAATAACACGGCATTACTAGATAGTGCACATTCGGCAGTAGCTTGGTTAGAGTCACACCTGGATGAGGAAGGTTGTTTTGTATCCTATAATTATGTTAGAGATTACAACCCCGCTTATTATGCAAGAATAGCTTGGCCAATGTTAGCCTATTATAAGCTTGCGCAAAAGTCCCCTTCCATACAGACGCTAGCGTTATACAACAGACTTATACAATTACGTCAAGAGAATGGCAGCTACCTCCAATGGGGCTTCCATCCCGATCAAGCCGCATATACACATACTATAGCCTATACCCTAAGGGGTCTGTACGAATGTTCTAAAATTATAGAAGACAACAAAACACTACAACAAGTAATATCCAGTTGTGACATACTAGCAAACAAAATTTTATCTGATGGAATTGCCGGCAGCTATACGACAGAATGGAAAGGTGATCATAAATACATATGCTCAGTAGGCTCTGCACAATTAGCTATCCTATATCTAAAACGATATCAAGAAAACCCCAAGCCAACTTACCTAGATTGTATAACAACTTTGTTAAAACCATTATTAAAAGCCCAATGCCAATGGCCACATAAAGGCGCTCTTCCTGGAAGTATTCCATTATGGGGACCCTACCAACGAGCTAAGTACACCAACTGGACGCAGAAATTTTATTGTGATGCTTTGATGGGCATTATTGATAAAACTGGAAAAGAAAGTTAATCCGAAACCCTGTAGTCTTTTTGTAGTATACATGGCGACCACCCGTAGTAGGGGTCGTTAAGTGTACCACAATCAATTTCTTGTCTTATAAGTACAAAAGCAAACGACATGAAAACTTTACTTACAACAATAATCGCAATAGCAACTTTAACAATCGGTTTTGCAACGACAACGCCACCAGCAAAGTTAATTGCAACTGCCGCTATAGAAATTGCAGCTGTGAATGTAGAGGGACATGAGCTATTTGAGTCAGCAAGTTATAATGTAGAAGAAGAGAACATAGAGTTTACAACAGTAGAGAATGTAGATATGATACAGATATTCAACGCAGAAGGAAATCTTGAGTTCCAATTGCCAGTGATGTCTAATCAAGTAAGTATATCTAAAGCGCTATTTTCACAAGGAGAAAGTCAACTGGGGTTTATCATGTCAGGAAAAGCAGAAGTATTCATGACATCAGTAAATATGAAATAGATAGAATATTAAGGGTAGATAAATAGAGAGACTAGTCATCTCTTATAAGTTTTAAAAAAAGCAGTTCCGTCAGGAACTGCTTTTTTTATGTGCACTAACAAACGTTATGCCCTAGGTACCACTAACTGCTTATCAACAGGCGGCATAAAAAACTCTGAAGAAATGATAACAGGATCATCCCGATTCCAGAGTTTACTAAACCAACTTCTATTGGGATCTTCAGGAAGTTTCCATAGTAGTTTTATTTCGGCTTCATTTAAGGCATTAAAATATTTTATCTTAATGGTATAATTTTTATTGGCTTCTAGATATATATTACCTTCTGAAAAACCTTCATCATTTAATTGCCAGTTAGATATGATAAGCTTGTCATCTATCCAGACAAGAATACCATCATCAACTCTTGCAGAAAAGGAAACGGTACCTGTTCTTGGTGTTTTCAATTGTCCCGTATACAATACAGAACAGTAATGGGGTTCTAGGCCTTGCACAGGGCTTTCTTCATTCCAATAAAAGTCAATTTTTGAGACGTACTGAGTACCCACATATTCATTAAAATTTATTCCATTGTAGTAATCTGCTTTAAGGTTACCCTGAGCATTCAATAATGTAAATACGGGAACCAAGAATATTAATACGAGAGATAGCTTTTTCATACTTTGTTTACTAATGGATTACTGTTACCAAGTTAATAAAAAAATACGAAAACCTGATATGTCATTCTTAAGATAGTCGTCTTTCTATTTGATAGGACCCAACAAGGTTTTGAAGAAACGCAAAACGGAATACTCTATTTATGGTTGATGGAATATTTGTCGTATTTCCTATTTATTTTCTTCACAGTACATCTGTTCTTATATCTATTTTTTTCTTTTCGATTATACTATTACTATAGAGAATATTTACAAGAAGAATACTCTAATACTTATAAATATGAATTGCGCTGGCTGAGAAATTTTTTGTTTGTATATGCCTTCCTATTTGTTCACAACTCATTATTGAAAACGCAACCATAACAATAGAAGACGATTCCAAAGTCATAGTTAATAAGTTAGATCAACTAGAAACAAACCTCTCTAAAAGAACCAGGTTGGTTTATATATCTAAACTAAAGAACGTTCCTGGGAGTAATATCGAGAAAGACAATAGCTCTTCAAACACGAACAGCGATATAAAGTGGATCGACTTTAAGATTAAAAACAATTCTTGGAAGCGCAATCACTTTGTTGTAACCGGTCCTAAAAAAGATGGCACTTCCTTTAGCTATGGATTTTCATTACTTCCCTATAAAACCAGAAAAGAAAGATGGTCTACTGGAACTCAAGTATTCAAAGAAAAAAAATCAGGAAGTAGAGAATTGTTGATTACCATATCAGCAAATAATGAAGCAAAATTGCTCAACTTGTTCAATTAAAAGCAAACATAAAAAGCAAGAACCAAAACCGGCACTCGCTTTCCATCCCAAGAGCTTCGTTATAAACTTACTTATCCTTTGGGTCATCTCTTGCAGAATTATAGGCTGCTAAAGTAATAGAAAGCTTTATTTCTAGATATGAGTAAAAAAAGGTACATTATTAATGTCTTATTAAAAATTGAATAAATTATTATTCTAACTTTTGTGACATTTTCTACAGCTACCGAATTATAGAGATAAAGAAAGAAACATGAAAAATATCAGAACACATTATCTCCATTACTTTCTCACTATTGGTTTATTTACAATCTTGTTTTCTTGTGCCAAGGATGATATCAAAAGAACACCGATCAATACACCTATAGTTTTTCCTGAGCCATCAGAAGTGATCACAACTAGTCTATATGGTCGTATTGTTGATTCTAATGACGAGGCTATCCAAGGAGCCACAGTGACTTGCCATAGTTGCTTAACAGAAATGGAAATGGAAACCGACTCTACAGGTAATTTCTTGTTTAAAGACATTCAGAATAAAGGAAATTCTTCCTATCTGAGTATAGAATATGAAGGCATGTTCAAGGCATTCAGAAGAATGGGAGTACTAGCAGATAAATTTAACTACACAGAAGTTCAACTAAAAGAAAAAGAATCCATAGGAGAATTAAATTCAAAGTCTGGGGGAACGCTATCTCATGATTCAGGCGCTACCATTACACTTCCCGCTAATGGCATTGTAGATGCCAATGGGTTGCCTTATACAGGCACTTATGAAGTACATGTAGCCTGGATAAATCCTGATGCCACAGATCTCAACCAGAGTATGGTAGGTGATCTCAGTGGAATAGATGAGTCAGGCGCCGTACAAGCTTTATCTACTTATGGAATGCTCGTTGTTGAACTCATAGACCCTTTGGGCAATGAACTTAACTTGAAAGAAGGACAAGAAGCTGAGCTTAGTTTTCCTGTACCTGTTTCCATGAGATCCAATGCGCCAGCTATTATTCCGCTCTGGTCTTATGACGAAGACCATGGTTACTGGATAGAAGAAGGAGAGGCGGCTTTTACAGGTGAAGCTTATGTAGGGACCGTAAGACATTTTAGTTCTTGGAATGTGGATATTAAAGGTGAAGGGATAGATATCTCTGGACATATTTCCTTAACCTCTAGAAGCGTTGTGGCCGATGCGGCTTACTTTCAGGTATTTGTATGTAGCCCTACTATTGGACAACATGGTGGATGGTTATGTGAGGATGGCTCGTATTTATTTTACAACTTTCCAGCTAATGAAGCTTTTACACTAAAGGTGATGGATTATTGCGGAGAAATCATTTATGAAGAAGAGCATAGTGGTTATTCCGAGAGTCAAGCGTTAGAGACAATATATGTAAATGCGCCTTCTATTGAGGTGATTCATGTTACTGGGAATGCAATTGATTGTGATCTGGAGGATGTTGATACGGGGGTAGTTGTTTTTAAAATGGAAGCCAATTCATTTTCTTTTCCTATTGTTAACGGAGCCTTTGACTTTAAAGCTTTAGTTTGTAACGACTTTGAGGCTATTATTAAAGTTTATGATATAGATAACTTAAGTGTTTCAGACCCCATTGATGTTTCAAGTTTTGATACGGAATTTGTTTTTAAAGATATTTTGGTTTGTTCAGAATTAGAAGAATATTTTCATCTAAACATTGAAGGTGTATTTGAAACAATTGAGGTTGACTATATATATACAGTAGCATCTTCATTTATCATCGATAGTGTATACTATACAGTCTA
>JALZVB010000206.1 GCA_023300835.1 Saprospiraceae bacterium
TCATCACAATCATCTGCTAAAACAAACCCATCTCGGTCTAAGTCATCATCTAGAGTTGCAGGATTGCAATCATCATCAAGACCATTATATGGTAGTTCTGTTTGGTTAGGGTTCATGTTCGCGTTACTATCATCACAATCATCTGCTAAAACAAACCCATCTCGGTCTAAGTCATCATCTAGAGTTGCAGGATTGCAATCATCATCAAGACCATTATATGGTACTTCTGTTTGGTTAGGGTTCATGTTTGCGTTAGTATCATCACAATCGTCAGCTAAGACAAACCCATCTCGGTCTAAGTCATCATCTAAGGTTGCAGGATTGCAATCATCATCAAGACCATTGTATGGTACTTCTATTTGGCTAGGATTGATGTTAGCGTTACTATCATCACAATCGACATCATCAGCATACTCATCACCATCCTCATCCACAATGCATTTTAGTTCTAATATTCCATTAGGCGTTATCGTCAGAGGATTAGCACAATTTATGGCATCTCTAATAACTAATAGAATACCATTGTAAAACCCACTTCCTTCAAATTTCAAATTCAAGGAACAACCACTAACTGTTTTAATATGGTCACCTATTTCGGGGACATTTGAGAATTGTGAATAATAATAAAGAGATATAAGTCCTGTCCACTCACTTTCATCATAGCCTTCGCAAAAGTTGATATTAAAAGTAACATTTTCGGCAACTACTGGAAAAGCATACATTTGATTTGGGAGTATTCCAGGGTTATCTAAAGTTAAGGGCAACGCATTACAACCTCCTAATTCTGCAAAAAAGGTTTCATGATCTACGACTCCTATGACATTAGATATACAGTCTGGATGAAAGTCATCGAATCCATCACAATTTTCGTCGATACCATTATTTGGTATCTCAAGTGCATTAGGATTTATAGATGCCGCTTTGTCATCACAGTCTTCATTGTCCATATATCCATCCCCGTCATTATCTTGCTCATCTATGAATCCATTACAATTATCATCCAACCCATTATCTAAGATTTCTACTTGTGCAGTATTGACTTCAGGGTTATCATCATCACAATCTTCATAGGCACAAAAACCATCTCCATCATTATCTATTACTGATAATTCTACAGTTCCAGTCTTTCCAATGCTTTGGTTATAATAAGAACCACTAGGTGTAGACTGAAGCTTCTGACTACGAACCATATAACTGACTTTTCCACATCGTTGCTCTTCCTCGTAACTATACTCCAATGTCATATAATCCACGATGTCTAACAAACAGTATTCTGTGTCTTGGTTTGATTTGATATAAATGTAAAAGTTTGTTCCATCTTCTGCATTGGGGTATTCCCATGAAATACTAACATCTTGACTATTATTCCTAACGTTTAAGTTTTCGACTGGAGCAACCATATGACATCGTAATGTAGGGTCTCCTATAAGTGCTGTATGGACATTGTCTGAAAAATTCCTAGTTGTTTTAGGATTATAAATACCTAAATCACTCTGGGTTAATTTAGCTTGCAGACCTACAGTTTCGCCTAAGCCCATATGGAATATAATCCAGTTTGGACGGTTTCCCCAAAACGTAGAGAGAATATTTCCAGATCCTAAAGATGATCGCATTAAATTGTTGGTAGCATTGAAGTCTCCAAAGTAGGATCCAAAAATAACATTGAAAACAGCTTTTAATGAATCACTGGCATACTCTTCAGAAGTTATAACACCTTGTGCACTCGTAAACGATCCACCTCCAGCTCCATAGGCCCACAAATAGTCATTATTGAGTAAGTTTTCTCTATAAGGAAGGTATTCATAGTTTTCCACGCCTATTATATTTGGTATATTAATATCAGAAGTAGCGTGAAAGTCAGATGCAAAAGTATTATAAACCAATCCTTTGTTCTGTGGAACAAAGTGTTTGTTTTTAAATGCGTGGTTTTTATCAAGATAAAATTCCGTTAATTCCAATTCCGTTTTTTCGAATACAGGTAATGCATTAAAATCTACTCTTCCTACTTCAATTTCTGCATGAGATATTAAACTTTGATCAAACTTTCCGTCACCAGGAATATTCTTGGTCATTTCAAAAACACCAACTGACATATCTACAGAATAATCTGTCCACCCTTCATTCATGTCTGCATAATAGTAGTCTGATGCCCAAGCTCCATAATGATTGCTATGTCCATCTGGAGTTATAAGCCCACTATATGGTACAGGAATATGTCCCAATAGAAAAACACTTCTAAGCCCTCCATCAGAGTTGTATTCTTGACGAATTAGAGATTTTACATTTTCAACAGACTCGTTTTTATCTATATTCAATTGAGTCACTTGCCATCCATCACCTTCTGCATCATCTATCCATCGATCAACTTTTGTAGTTAAGGCCGTTTCAATTGAATTTTCCACCAACAAAAGAAGTCTTCCTTTATTCCCATTGAAAGGAACCTCTATACCCGCATAAATGAAGTAATACCTTGAAGAACCATCAGGGTAGTTCCTAAATATTCGATATTCATAATGATCACCTATAGAACTATCAGTATCAACATAAAAATTCTCATTTTGGTTTGTTGATAAAATTAGCCACACCGTTGACCCTAGTACTTTGCGCTCTATAGTAAAGGTGGCCTGTGATTCTTCTGCCCAGTTCAACTCTATATGGTTTCCGTTATCACTTGGCGATACAGTAATTGTTGACAACCAACCTGTATGTTGAGCCGGTAATGAATGTGAGAAAATAAATAGCAAGGCGGTAGTGATAAAGATTTGAGATCTCATTATTGTTTTTTGGTTTGGGTCTTATTTCCTTACTAAATTGGCACTACTGAATGCCAGATTTACTAGGAATAATATTTTCAAATGTTAAATTACTGAATTTGTTAGTTATCGATTGAAATCTTAAAACGTTATCATCTTTCTATTAAAAAAAAATGAAAGTGAAAGATGACTTTAGCTTGATTAGGAAACTGTATAATACCAATTGAACGTCAAAATGGCACAAGAATAGTTTCTTTAGATGGGAAGAGATGAGTGAATACTAGTTAGAGCATTTATAAGATAAATGCTCTAACTTTTTTAAAGAATTTTAAGATAGATGTCTATATAATATATGTTATGTTTTTAAAATTCATTCAATCAATACAAAGCCAGCCCATTGGTGAGGGTTCTTGTATTTGTTTTTCATTTCATTTTGTGTAGCACTAAATGCTACTCTGATCGGAATGTCTTCATCTATCCAATGACTATAAAATGTTTTCATAAAATCTGCTGTAGGCTCATCAGGAACTTTCCATAAAGACATAATCAAATATCTGACTCCGGCTTTTTTAAAGGCTCTTTGTAAACCATAAACACCTTCATTTCCTTGAATATCACCAAGTCCAGAATTACAAGCTGAAAGCACTACCAATTCAGTATTTGAAAGATTCATATGGCTGATTTCATAAGCCGTGAGTACCCCGTCCTCTTTTCCCGAAATAGGTTCTTTGTTTTCCCAAATATGATTGGCGCCTGCTAATATAATTCCCGAACGAAGCATTGGGTTTTCACTCATTTTAAAAATAAATTCTTTTGAAGTATTTTCTTTAGGGTCGGGGAAGAAAAAACCATGTGTTGCTAGATGAATAATTCTTGGAGACTTTTCTTTTACCCCAAGTTTTTTAAAGGATTCTTCAGTTGCATTTTTCTTAGTTTTATATTCTACTTGAAATCCAGCATTCGTTAAGCTTTTACTAATAGTTTTAATCTCATCCTCAGTAGCAGGTAGTGGATTCCAAGAATCGCCTTTGAGTGAACGATCTATAGAAGAAAAAGCGCTTTTAATATTGTCCATAATTATAGAATCAAATACAATATCTTCACTGAAGAATTCATAAGTAATATCCCCAACCAAATAGGCATATTTATTTCTATCTACTTCTTGCGCTAAAGCAATGGTTTTTGTGCTGAGAAGGTTATACATTTCATATTGATTCCCCATTATTATATCAGTGCTTAATGGAATAGCTTCGACATTAATTCTATGCAATAAACCACTTGGAGAATAATATATACGTCTTTTACCTTCCAGAAAACTGTCTAAAGGAGACCATACCAAATCATACATGGATTTAGTCGCCGAATTCGTTGCATATTCTGGGTCAGAATAGCTGTAAGTTCTTTTAATATCTCCCATGGTTTTCTGCTGCAAAAACGAGACAATACCAGGATCGTCTTCAAAAAAAAGCGGTACATAATGAATACTCTTTTCGGATGGATCAAGTACTATTGCTGCATACTCGATCTTACTTTCTTCATCTAAATTAGATTTGAAATGCGTAAATTCTATTGCAATTTCATCTGGGGCTAAATAATTAAGTATCGAATCTACATTAATTTGATTCATTTGTTGTTCCATTCTAAACTGTGCTGAAGCACGAGCCAGATAATTTTCTACTGCATTGATTTTATATTCTAAACTATCAACTTTCTTTCTCTCGGCAATGGGTTTTTCATACTCAATTGAAAGCAGGTAATAATACTGATTAAGTTTATCATATTTTTGGATAGCGATATCATTATTCTGGGAGAAAATATATTTTCTTGTTTCTTTTGATGTATTCAGCTTTAAGCTTTTCTCAAATAATGATAAATCATAAATAGATTCAAATAATTCAGGACTTTGGCATTTAAGCGCTAATTTTTTGGTGAGACTAAAATCTCCAATTATTCGTTCTTGATAATATGTTTTTTCTTTTTCCGAGAGGAAATTAAAAGCCTTCCTTAATAGTTCCTTT
>JALZVB010000207.1 GCA_023300835.1 Saprospiraceae bacterium
AGATCAATTAATTGATCTCCATTTTTTTATAAACCAGACTTGTTGTTCTAAATATAGAAATCTAGTTATTAAACAAGAAGTGCATGATATCTCCATCAACAACTTCATAAGTTTTTCCTTCTATCCCTAATTTTCCCGCAGTTTTTACAGCAGCTTCTGACTTAAGCTCTAAGAAATCATCCAACTTCATAACTTGAGCACGGATAAATCCTGCTTCAAAATCTGTGTGGATAACACCTGCTGCTTCTGGTGCACAAGCTCCATTTCTCACAGTCCAAGCTCTTACTTCTTTCTCTCCAGCCGTAAAGTAGGTGATAAGATTAAGTAACTTATATGATGATCTTATGATTCTATTGGTACCGGGTTCGTCGAGTCCCATTTCTTTGACAAACTCTAGTTTTTCTTCGTACTCTTCTAGCTTGGCAATTTCTTCTTCTATGGCAGCACTTATCAGAATAACCTCAGCACTTTCATCTTTTACACATTCTATGAATCGCTCGGTATGCTTATTTCCAGAAACCACAGATCCTTCATCTACATTACATATGTATAGAATGGGTTTAGCCGTTAATAACATGAGCTCTTTCAATAGAGCCTCTCCATCGTCATCTACTTCTATAGTTCTTGCAGGTCTACCTTCGTTGAGGGCATCAGCTATAGTCTGAGCTATTTCTGCATTTTTCTTATCAATTGGGCTACCAGATTTAGCTAATTTTTTGAGTTTATCAAGTCTTTTTTCAACAGTTTCTAGATCTTTAAGTATAAGTTCAGTATCAATGATTTCCTTATCTCTTACAGGATCTATCGAACCATCTACATGAAGAATATTGTCATCATCAAAACACCTTACGACATGCGCAAGCGCATCTACTTCTCTGATATTGGCAAGAAATTGATTTCCTAAGCCTTCACCTTTACTAGCTCCTTTTATTAGGCCGGCGATATCATATATCTCTACGGTAGTAGGGATTATCTTCTGAGGATTAACAATTTCAGAAATCCTAGTCAATCTATCATCTGGCACCGTAATCACACCTAAATTAGGCTCTTTGGTTGCAAATGGATAATTGGCTGCCAGTGCATTGGCATTGGTCAAAGCGTTAAAAAGTGTTGATTTTCCTACGTTAGGTAGTCCTACAATTCCACAATGTAATGGCATGAGTATTTAATTTTGGCGCAAATATAGTCCTTTGATAAGATAGGATGAAGAAATTTGGTCCAGCTATTACAATTGCTATAATCTTAACCTCATATATTGAGTTATCTTAGCTAAATAAGACTGCAGTTATGAATTATTTGGCCCATTGTTACTTGTCTTGCTCAGAGGAAGATATGCTTATAGGGAACATTATTACCGACTTCATGTCCAAGAAAGAGGAGTCTAATTATTCTGATAAGGTATTAGAGGGAATAAACCTACATCGCCAGATAGATACTTATACGGATAAGCATCCCGCCTCGTTACAATTAAGAAAGCTATTAAGGAAAAGGCATGGTAAATATGCTTCCGTGGTAGTTGATCTGATATGGGATTATTTTCTCTGTATAAATTGGGATCATTTTTCAGGTACTAAGCTCGAAGATTTCTGCCAAGACATCTATCCCGTATTATTAAAAAGGAAGTCAGAGTTACCTCCAAAATTTGCCTCCAAAGTAGACGACATGGTCGCTAATAATTTCCTTATGTCATATGCTACAGAAAAGGGAGCACTTAAGTCTTTGCAATGGATGGACAATCGCGTTAATTTCAAATCTGATTTTGTAGGGGCTATTTTAGATATAGAAGAGAACTATGCTTTGATACAAGACTTGTTTATGACATTCTTTACAGATCTGATAGGCTTTGTAGAAGGGGAGTGTGGTTGTTGATACAATGCCTTAATGATCTCTGTTATTCATATTTACCACTATCCAAAAAACACTTCATACAGATACCTTCCCGGGATAAATGTGAATCCTCCTGCAATAATAATGGCACCGAAATATAAAAGAATCATTTTTTGCTTGTGGGTTTTAATATCCCCTCTTTTTATAGCCCAATAGGCCGCAGGAACTGTGTATAGTGTTAGAAAACTAAAGCTATGAATCCATCCAAAGTGATTTAAAAACCTAGATCCAACTTGAGTTGGCATAATTAGCGTTATCAGGGCAGTTATCATCATGAGTATCATATATATTCGCCCCAATATTTTATGCACGTTGGTTCCTTTTTTTATTACCAGTAATAATGTGCCTATAATAAAACACGGCACCACTGTCGCCAAGTGTAAGTACATTAACTCAATATATCCCATGTTCTAAAGTTAGCTAAATTACTTTGACTATTTATTATAGAGAAAGTCGCCATTGTTGAAGCCAGCTCAACTTAGTAATAAAACAAATAAAAAAAGAGCCCATTGTCCTATTGAACAATGAGCTCTTTTATCAAATATAATTTCTTGTTTGTTTTTTAATTTGATATCACATTTTCAGAGAAGGGAATAACGGATTAACCATAAATAATGGAATAACCTTACCCCTCAAAGTGCATGGAAAAACTAAAAGTCCGAGATAACAACCTATCTACAACCCTAGATTCTTCGAGGGCACCATTGTAAATATTTATATTCCCTAGACCTTGAGAGAACTTGATTTCAGGTGAGAATATAAAGAATGGAAAGAAAAACTGAACACCTGCTCCAACTTCAAATTGGAAGTCATGTGGAGATATCCTTACTAAATTATCTGAGGTTCCATCATCTCTTACTCTTGAGTTACTCGAGACATCGTAACTATATTTAAGGCCACTTACGACAAATAATCTTTTGTCTTTGTAGGCATCTGACTTGAATCTCATAAGAAGTGGGATCTCAAGAAAAACCGACTCTATTCTTTTTTCAGACCTAAAATTGTTATTTGAAATGGGTTCGTTAATATCGTTAGCAAAAACCAATTTCCGTTCTGAGAAAGCAAATCCTGGAATAAATCTAAAGTCAAAATATTGACCAATTTTAAGATTGGTTATGATGTTTACATTTAGTCCAGCCTTGTCAGAGGCATCTATGACGTTGATGGATTCACTGATGCCAAATTGGCTTGATTTGTCTACTAGGTAACCACTAGAGTGCATACCGATTGTCAAGCCAAAGTAGAATGGCTTTGATCTAAATTCCCAGTAGTTATAATTTCCCTTAGTATGTTGTCCATATATAGCACTAGATGCTATGATGGCTAAGAATAAAAGAACTACTGTTTTATACCTGAGTAAATTGTGCATATGCCTAAAGTGAGTGGTTTCCATGTTACAGAACGAAAACCTTGTTGTTCTAGTATGTTGGCAAATTTTTCATAGTCTGGAAAAACTTGCACAGATTCATATAAATAATCATAAGCGTTGTCATCCTTAGATGTTTTGTTCCCTATCCTAGGAAGGACATGCTTAAAGTAAAAGTTAAAAAGCTGCTTAAATGGGAAGATACGCGGTCTAGAAAACTCCAATATCACAGTTTTGCCACCTGGTCTCAGTACACGATGCATTTCTGCAAGCCCCTTATTGAGATCTCCAAAATTCCTAACGCCGAAAGCAACCGTTACCGCATCAAAGTGATTGTCGTCATATCGCATCTGCTCAGAATCACCTACTTCCAGCTTTATAATATCATCTAAAGCTTTCTTTTTAAGCTTTTTGTTACCATAACTTACCATTTGAGAAGAAATATCCATGCCAATTATAGACTTAGGACTGAGTTGCTTGTTTATCTCAATAGCGACATCTGCAGTACCTGTTGCGACATCAAGGATAACCTTGTGGTCCTCGGCATTCAATAAGTTGATGGCTTTCTTACGCCAGATAGTGTCAATTCCTAAAGAAAGAAACCTGTTAAGGAGATCATACTTAGGTGCAATGTTGTCGAACATTTCTGTAACCTGAGCTTTCTTAGAGCCCTGCGAAGTATAGGGTTTTACAGTGTTTGTCTTGCTGTCAGCCATAACTGAATAGGAAATAAATGAGAATAAATTATAATTATCACAAACCTAATGAATATACCATTCATTGGTTCAATAATAGGCATGATTTATCTTATAAATAGCCTAATAATCACTATATTTGTGAGCTTTTTTGATTTTAGAATTTTAATATATAAATGTCAGATAATCAACGGATTGTACCAGTAGATATTGAAGACCAAATGAAATCAGCTTACATAGATTATTCTATGTCAGTTATAGTTTCTAGAGCTCTTCCAGATGTTCGTGATGGATTAAAACCCGTCCATAGAAGAATTCTCTATGGAATGGATGGAATTGGTCTCGATTTTAGTAAGGGTCACAAGAAATCTGCTAGAGTAGTAGGAGAGGTTCTGGGTAAGTATCACCCGCATGGTGATAGCTCAGTATACGACGCTATGATAAGGATGGCTCAACCATGGGCAATGAGATATCCACTTGTCAATATTCAAGGGAACAAGGGTAGTATGGATGGTGATAGTCCAGCTGCCATGAGATATACTGAGGCTAAGTTGGAGAGGCTCTCTAGTGACATTCTAGACGATATCAAAAAAGAAACAGTTGACTTTAAACTGAATTTTGATGATTCGCTAGAAGAACCTACGGTACTTCCTTCTAAGTTTCCTAACCTCCTGGTAAATGGAACTTCTGGAATCGCAGTAGGTATGGCTACCAACATGTTGCCACATAACCTGACTGAGGTAATAGATGGTACAATTGCTCAGATAGATAATTCAGAAATTACGATTGATGAATTGATGGAGCACATCAAAGCACCAGATCTACCTACAGGTGGAATTATATATGGTATTGATGGCGTAAAACAAGCTTTCAAAACAGGAAGAGGTAAAGTCGTTGTAAGAGGAAGAGCTGAAATAGAAGCCAGTAACTCAGGAAAGGAGACGATTATTATTTCTGAAATTCCTTACCAAGTAAACAAAGCCAATCTCGTAAGAAAAATTGCAGATCTCGTTATCTCAGGTAAGGTAACAGGAATAAGTGATGTGCGAGATGAGTCTGATAGAAAAGGTCTAAGAGTAGTCGTCGAAGTAAAAAGAGACTCTGTCGCCAAAGTGGTATTGAGTAAGCTATATAAGTATACGCCATTACAAAGTTCTTATGGTGTAAATAATATTGCCCTTGTTAATGGAAGACCAGAGCAGCTTAATCTAAAGCAAATTATTTCTGAGTTTATCAAATTCAGATTAGAGGTTGTTGTAAGACGTACACAATACGATCTTAGAAAAGCCGAAGAAAGAGCTCATATACTTGAAGGGCTTATCAAGGCAATCGATAACCTAGATGAGGTTATAAGAATAATCAGAAACAGTAAAACTGTAGATGAGGCTAAGCAATCATTAATGGCTTCGCTAGAATTGAGTGAAATTCAGGCTAAGGCGATTCTTGAGATGAGACTACAGAAGTTGGTTTCTCTTGAGATGGAAAAGCTGCGTAAAGAGTATGATGAGTTGATGGCCATCATAACCGATCTTAAGGATATCCTAGCTGATGAAGGCAGACAAAAGGGTATCATCAAAGATGAACTCGGTGAAATAAAAGATAGATACGGTGATGATAGAAGAACTGAGATCACATTCGCTGATGGTGAAATAAACATAGAAGACATTATACCTAATGATGAAGTGATTGTTACAATCTCCTCTCTAGGTTACATCAAGAGAACAGTTTCTTCTGAATACAAAATTCAAAGTAGAGGAGGAAAAGGTTCCAAAGGTAGCAAGACAAGAAATGAAGATTATGTAGAACACTTAATTGTTGCCAATAATCATAATTATCTCTTGCTATTTACTGAGCGCGGAAGATGTCATTGGTTAAGGGTATTTGAAATTCAAGAAGGTTCAAAAACGAGTACAGGTAGAGTAATACAGAATGTTATCAACTTACCTAAGGACGATAACATCAAGGCTTATATCTTGATCCAAGATCTCAATGATGAAGAATTTGTAAAGTCTCATAACATCATCTTTGCAACTCAGAACGGGATTATTAAGAAAACTTCAGTAGAACAATATTCAAGACCTAGATCTAATGGTATCAATGCCATCACGATTAAGGAAGACGATACATTATTAGAAGCAAAGTTAACTGGAGGTAACGCTAACATTATGTTAGCTTCTAATGAAGGTAGAGCCATCAGGTTCAAAGAAACTGATGTAAGAGAAATGGGTAGATCAGCAGCCGGAGTACGTGGTATGAAGATAGACCTTGAAGCAGGTGCTCGTATAGTAGGTATGGTTGTGGATAGCTCAGATGAAACGACGCCTGAGGTAGACCAAACATTACTAGTTATCTCAGAGAATGGATATGGTAAGCGGACTGATTTTAATGATTTCAGTGTTATCAAGAGAGGAGGAAAAGGAATGAAGTCAATGAAATTGACAGAAAAGACAGGTCAAGTTGTTGCTATAAAAGCCGTCTATGAAGATGATGATAATATTATAACAACCAAGAAAGGTATTGTTATCAGAATGAAAATGAGCGATATCAGAATAATGGGAAGAGCTACTCAAGGCGTAAAGGTTATTAATCTTGGTAAGAACGATACCATCGCAGATATTGCCATTGTGAAACATGATGACGATGAGGATATCGAAGATATTGTAGTAGAAGAAGGTGCAGCTGTTGCAAATGAAGGTTCTGTGACAGAAGGCAATGATACTGACGATAGAAAAACTGAAATTGTCGATGAAGAAGTTGATGCTTCTGAAGATGCTGAAGGTGATGAATCAAGTGATTCTGGAGAAGAAAATGATGATAAATAGATAATTAACATTTTAGGATTAAAAGTTAACTTTTATTAAGATACATTTAAGACTTACAATGGGTTAGTTAGATTGTAAGCCAGTTAGATTAAAAAATAAAATAATTTAAAATAGATGAAAAAGTTTTTTGCACTCTTAATTATATCAGCTTTTACTTTTGGGACAATAATGGCCCAAGACGCTGAAAAGGATTTGAAAAATGGAGAAAGATCCATTAAAAAATTCATTAGTGACCAGTCTAATGTAGATGCCTTAGCTAAAGGATTAGAACTATTCGAATCAGCATTTAAATCTGATGTAGTTGCAGATAAAGCCAAGTCTTGGGTTATCAAAGGTAATCTAATGAAAAATGTTGCTAACGCAGAGTTTAGAAATGTAACTCTAGATAGTACTTATTCGCTTTCGCTCGATGATGCAGCAGTACAATCATATGAAGCTTACAGCAAAGCATTGAATATAGCAGAAAAGAAAAATGACAAGAAGTCTGCACAAGTTGGTTTGATTGAATTAGAGAATCACTTGAACAACTATGCTATCATTGCGTACCAAGCTGAAGATTACAAGAACGCCTTTAGCCATTTTTCAACAAGTATAGAAGCATCTAAATCCCTTAAAGGTCTAGGCCAAAAAAGTAGATTAGATGATGAGTTAATTATGAATGATCAGATATTCTTTGCAGCAATAAGTGGTTATTATTCTGAAGACAAAGAAAAAGCTCTGCCATATCTTACTACAATGGCAAATCAAGGTACCAAGGAGGTATTTGTATACGATGCACTTTATAATTTAACAGTAGCATCTGATCCAGAAAAAGCATTAGCTTATCTAGACACAGGGATGGCTGCTAAACCAGATGATACAAGTTTATTGTTTACTCAAATCAACCATTACCTAAAGGAAGGTAAATTGGATCAATTAATATCTAAACTTAACGTAGCGATAGAGAAGGAACCAGACAATACATCTATCTATAATACACTAGGTAGCGTATATGATCAACTCCAGATAAAAGAATCTAAAGCTGGTAATAAAGATAAGGCAGCTGAATATTTTGCTAAAGCAAAAGAAAACTATATGCATGTATTAACGGCAGATCCTACCAACTTTGATGCAACTTACAGTATTGGTGCTCTTTACTATAACGATGCCGCTACAAATGTGGATAAGTTGAATGAATTATCTGAAGACCTTTCTCCTGCAGGAATGAAAAAATATGATGCCATCAAAGCAGATATGGATGCAGTATTCGGTCAAGCATTGCCATACTTTGAGTCAGCTTCTAAATTAAACGATAATGATTGTAATACGATCATAGCTTTAAAAGAGATATATGCTAGACTTAATGATTTAGAAAAATCTAATATCTACAAAGGGAAGTTCGAAACAAATTGTGCTGGTAAGTAACACTAACTGCCAATAAAGGCACACAATAATAAATTCTTAAAGGAATTACTCATCTATGGGTAATTCCTTTTTTTATGTCTTTGATATCTATTTAACTTCTGAATGCCGCACATATTTTAATGGAAATTTGCTTTTCATTGTGTTAGAAATACTCGTCATAACTAGGCTATCACTACGTTTCTCGCATTGTAATTTCCTTGTCAAAATAGGGTGCTTTATTATTTAATCAATCCTAAGTCGTTTAGATTACTTTAATTTAGAATGTATTAACTAATTTTAGGTGTACATATTTTTTCAAAAATTAATTT
>JALZVB010000208.1 GCA_023300835.1 Saprospiraceae bacterium
GGTAACCATTTTCCATTTATATTTTTCGGACATGTCCGTGCCAGCTACCTGAGACTTCTGAGCATAACTAGAACCCGAGAAAGCTCGTATTCCGAATGGTAACCCTATTGCTGTTGCTGCAAGTGCTTTGAAAAAGCGTTTGCGAGATTGTTTTTTATCGGACATATGAGGTTAGGTTAAGAGACTATATAAACCAAATTTATATTTTATATCTAATATTCATGCTACCTTGGACTCACTGTGTTACAAAAGAGATAACGAATGAATTTTGATATGGAAGGTTTATTTGAAACATGTGGATACTTAGCCACATTTATTGGGACATTGCTCGAAGGGGAAATTTCTTTGTTGACCTCAGTTATTGGGGCTAGATTGGGTTATTTTAATATCTACCCAGCTATGGTTCTTGCGTTCCTAGGTGCATGGACTGCAGATTGGTTTAAGTTTATTGTCGGAAAAACGAAAGGACAAGTTTTACTTCAAAAGAAACCCTCACTACAGGCTAAGATTGATAAAGCTACAATTTGGTTTGAGAAGGCCCCTTACCTTGTATTATCTTTTTACAAACTATTCTTTGGGTTAACAACTATCATTCTTTTAGTCTCAGGAATTAAAGATATTTCTTATATCCGGTTCGCCATACACAGTGCTATAGGTGTTGCATTATGGATCGCTTTATTAGGTGGACTTGGGTACTTCTTCGGTGAAATTATGATAACTAATATTAAGCTAATCTCAGAATATAAACTACAAATTGTCGGAGGCTTATTTGGAATCGCCTTTCTATATTGGATTCTTATCAAGAGGCCTTATGAGAAAAAATGTTTGGTCTGTGATCACGTAGAATAGCCTATTAATGTTAACGGTGTTGATCAAACAAAATCACATTCCCATCAGGGTCTGTAATCATAAAACTAGCTGGACCAGTTGTTTTTTTGTCAATGTCTTCTCCTGTATCTATTGATTCAAACTTAAGGTGTTTTTGAATTTCTCTTACATCTTTAAAGGCTTCTATATTCTTTCCGTCTTGGTCCCAGCCAGGGTTGAATGTAAGAATGTTTCCTTTAAACATGCCCTGGAATAATCCGATAAGTGAGTCACCGTTCTTCATGATCAGGTAGTTCTTTTCTAGGCCTCCTGAGAATACACTGAAACCCAATTTTTCGTAAAAAGCCTTTGACGTCTTAAGGTTTTCTACACTGAGGCTGACAGAGAAAGCGCCTAAGCTCATGTATTTTTTTTAGATTGTTTGTTACTATACTAAATAAACAGCCCATTATTTTAATCCTGGCGAACGTTCTAGAAACTCATCATATAATAATGTATGTCTGCTTTCTAAAGGAATATTCCATCCTTTGATAAAAAGGTGCTTTATCGTTGTGTTTGTCTCAAACGGATCACCGTCAGAAATAAATAGATTGGCTCTCTTACCCGTTTCCAGACTACCATAATTATCAGCTACCCCAAATATTTCTGCCGCAGTCAAAGTAACCGACCTGAAAGCTGCTTTCCATTCCATGCCGTATGCTACTGCAAAACCAGCATTGTAAGGTAGGTTTCTCACGTTTTCAGTTTCATTGGTGCGGATAGCGACTTTGATACCCGCTTTGTGCATCATACCTGCATTGGCATAAGCCGCATCATACTTGTCAGATGATCTTGAAGGGTTGTCCAGTATAGGTCCTGTGATAACTGGAATGTTATGCAGCGCCAAAGAATCCAGAACACGATAACCTTCTGCGACACCAGTAAATATGGCTTTCACTTTGTTTTCTGTGGTCCACTTGATGGCAGCAAGTATATCTTCCTTTTTATTTACTTCTATCATTAGTGGTGCTTCTCCATTAACGATGGGCATAACTGCTGATAGTTGGGGATTGTATTTGACGTCTTTCTTTTTATTAGCAATTGCGGCATATGATTTGGCTGAAGACCAATATTTGTTAAGCTTCTTTAGTGCTTTCTTGTTATCCGTTTTGATTTCTTCATCAGTTCTTTTATCCCATCTGTGCTTTTTCCCAGATCGTGGGAAATTAAGCACGACACCTGCAAAACCAGCATCCATCTGTTTAGGTGTATAACCATGAAGATCTATCAATGCTGCAGTACCCGGAAACAGGTTGCCAGAAGGTACGGCCAATACTGTCGTAATACCATTTACCCTGTTCACTGGAATGTTTACAGAGCTGGGGTTGATTGCTGTAAGGGCTTGCATATGTGGAGTATACTCTCCTATTTCGTCGTGATCCTGTGTTAGAGACACGGCACTTATTTCTGCCAGACCTAACTTAGTACCACTGTCTATCATGCCTGGATATATCTGGAGACCATTGCAATCTATAACTTCAGCATCAGGGTTTGATAAGCTTGGCTTGACTTGAGAGATTAGTCCGTCTTCAATAAGAAGATCAGATTTAACAAGCCCATTCTCATGAGAATAAACTTCTCCATTCTTAAGAAGGAATATACCGTTTTGTGCTCGTTGGATTTGTTGAGCACTTAGCGTTGTCAGTGTAAATAAAAAACAACTTATATATAGTGTAATGTTATGCATGTCAATGTTTGTTTTAAAGTATATCGTTAACAAGAACTACTTAATGCTGATGTGTATGTGCGCCTTGCATACATCCTTCTTCGCAATTGTGTCCACTGTGTTTGGCAGAATCAATAAATGCAGGAATACCTTCCTCTGGGTCCACATCCACTCTCATATCTACAGGATCATGTGTACTATCAAATCTGATAACACCATCAACAACTGTGTATTGTGCTCTAGCATATATAGATAGCGGGTGATTCTTGAACACAGCAATATCTCCTTCTTTACCGACTTCTATAGAACCTACTCTATCGTCTATTCCTAACTGTATGGCTGGATTAATTGTAATGAGTCTCAGTGATTCGTTATCTGTAAGTTCGCCATATTTCTGTGCTTTGGCTGCCTCGTGATAGAGGTGTCTTATAAGTTCTTTAGAATCCGAATTTATTGAAGTAACAACACCGTTACGTGTTAGAATGGCAGCATTATAAGCGGTAGAATAATATACCTCAAACTTGTATGCCCACCAGTCAGAAAACACTGAAGCATAAGCACCGAATTCTGCTAACTCTGGTGCTACTTTGAATCCCTCATTAACATGTTGAAAACAGATTTTCTTAACTCCGTAATCCTTAAGTACATTCATTAGCATAAGAATCTCATCTGCTCTATATGAGTGACAATGAATCATAATTTCGCCTGTCAATATGCCTACTATCGCTTCTTTTTTGTGATCATATACTGGAGGTGTTTTTGTTTGTCCAGAATTATACTTTTTCCAAGCCGCCTGATACTCTTGTCCTTCCGCAAACGACTGTCTGAATACTTGCTCTATTCCCATTCTAGTATTAGGAACAATCTCTGATCGCTCACCATGCACTCTCATTGGGTTTTCTCCAAGGGCAAATTTTATTGTTCTTGGGGCACCTTCCATACGCAACTCGTCTGGATCCAAAACTCCCCATCTGTGTTTGATGGTTTCGCACTGTCCACCTATGGCATTGGCAGAGCCGTGCATAGCATGAGAAATCGTAACACCTCCTGCAAGTGCTCTGTAAATGTCTACATCATAAGGATCAAGTGCATCACCTACCCATACGTCTGCTGTAACAGGTCGTGTTGCTTCATTGACCGCATCTAGTGCGATGTGAGAATGGGCATCTACGATGCCGGGCATAACATAGAGACCTGTGGCATCTATTGTTTCTCCATTACTGATTGTAAGGTTCTTACCTATCTGAGATATTTTTCCGTTTCTGATAAGGACATCAGTACTATCTTTAATGCCGTCTGTAATGGTCAGTACAGTACCGTTTTTGATAAGGACATCCCCTGTTTCTACTTGAGCTATTAGCCCATTGCTGCTACAGAGTAAAAAGAATATATATATATGTTTCATTTTTTCTTTTTTCTTTCTCTTGGTTGAATAATATCTTTTTTACGAAAGCTCTTTCTCCGTTTATTTTTCTGGACTCGTTTTAGAACCTTCTATCGGAAATGAACCATAGTCTGCTATGTTTCCTGTTCCAGAATAGCTATCGTCTTCAAATGTAAGTTCTACGTTTACGGTCATAGTTCCGCCTACTTTTCTATCGAATGTCAACGTCTGACCATCAAGTGCTACATCAGTACAATTTTCTTCTTCACCATCTTCGTCTATCATTTTTACTTCTATATTTTCTGCATCTCCTGATACAATCATCTTACCCGTATGTATGCCATCAGGTGTTGTCGCAGAAAAACTCCAAGATCCTTTTACTGATTTAAAAGCAGAACTGTCTCCGCCTTCTTTCTTTTCTTTCTTAGGCTTGATGTCTATTTCGTTTGGTTTGCCGTCAATGAATACATTTTTGATTTGAGAGGCTTCCTCAAAGTAAGGTTTATCGCAAATGAATAGGTTGCCCATTTTTCCTTTCTGTATTGTTCCGACCTGTTTGTCTATGCCCAGAAGTTGTGCAGGGACAGTTGTCAATGCAGCCAAAGCGGTTGACTTACTTAGGCCAGCTTCTATCATTCTGTTAACTGTTTTTTTTGTGTCTTTGGCCTTTCCTTTTATAAAAGAAAATCCAAACGGAATCCCTTCTTTTTCAAAGAGAGCGGCTTGGCCTACATACGCATCTACAGATTCTTTTTTTCTTTTTTCTAATGCGATCGTTTCTGGATCTTTGGGTTTTTCCTCTTTGGTTTTCTTTTTTTCTTCTTCACCGTTTGCAACAGCTGTTGTTTTTTCTAGTGCTGTTTCGGTAGCTTTTGTTTCTTCTTTATCTGTTTTTTTGTCTTTTCCTTTATCATCCTTTTCGCTCTTTTTACCCTTGTCTTCATTCGCCTTAAGTAGGTCTGTAGAAAGGAGGACAGAGATATTGTTTTGTTTTATTTTAGCAATAGCTGGCCAACCTTGTTTGACTTCTGTCAATACCAGCTTGTGTCCCAACTCTTTCTGCAATGTGATCGCTCTGAATATGCTTTTGGCTTTAGCCGTATTCATATAGACGGGCATTTCCTTATTGACTACAGGTATCAGTGCTTCTAGGGAAACATCTTTTTTAGGTCGCTTGAGCGGTGATGTGCTGGCTTTATATGTTGTTTTGTGTTTGATTAAACCTTCTGTCTTGTGGTAGAGGTCTCTCCACTTCGCCATAACGCCTATAACTGTAGCTGGAAATATTCTGGGTGCTCCTTTAAATTGGAAGAAACAACTCTGTTTTTCGTTGAGTAGCATGTCATCTGCAGAATCACCAGATAATAACATCAGACTTCCTTGACCAGGTAGCATTCCACCATTGGGGACCACATGGGAAATCGCAAATCCAGCTTCTCTCATTGACTTAATAGAAGATTCGCTGGCCTTCATTTTGCTGTAAGCGCTTATTTCTGGTGTAACGCCGGCAAGTGTATTCGGTGGATAACCCCTGAACCTTATATTTGGCTTACTCTTTTCCTCAGCTGAAGGGATACCGGTATGAGAAAGGCCTGCAATAAAGGCTGGATAAACGTAAGCAGAGTCTCCTTCTATAACAATTGCTTCTACAGGAGCTGTGATATTTCTACTAACATTGATGATATAACCATCCTCTATAAGGATATCACCTAGTCCAAAACTATCCGTAGGGCTCACTTGTATATGAACATCGTTTATCAGATATGTATTAGATACTTCAGGGATAATATCATAATCGATCTGAGCATGTAAGGAAATGGTCCATAATACACTGCTGAGCAGTAGGATTCTGCGTATAGTCATAGGTCTATTTTTTCAGTTCCCTAAGTTAGAAAAGTTTTGATATATGTAGGTTTTTTTTATATGATGTTTATAAACAAGATTTAATAACACCACCTACCAACAATCAACTTATTTTACCTGCCCACACATTCCTAGAATTGCTTTACTTTTGCAGCACTAAAAAGTGAGAGTTATGTCTAAAAGAATAAAGATTAAGCAAATATTGGCTTCAGATAAGGTTGATTACATAACAACAGTCAAAGGCTGGGTAAGAACATTCAGAAATGATCAATTTGTTGCATTGAGTGATGGATCTACGGTAGCAACGCTTCAGATCGTTGTAGATAGAGATAATACGGCTCCGG
Source organism: Saprospiraceae bacterium (assembly GCA_023300835.1). Lineage (GTDB taxonomy): Bacteria > Bacteroidota > Bacteroidia > Chitinophagales > Saprospiraceae > RFSX01. The sequence goes on from JALZVB010000208.1 coordinate 6,125, forward strand.
AATTACTCAAGCGTATAACGACTGGCGCAGCTATAAGTGCGACAGGTACGATTATTACTTCTCAAGGTAAAGGGCAGAAAGTAGAAATGAATGCTACTGAAGTTATTATTCTAGGAGATTCTGATCCAGAAAAATACCCCTTACAACCTAAAAAGCATAGTCTGGAATTCTTGAGAGAGATTGCTCACCTAAGGTTCAGGACCAACACTTTTGGGTCTATATTCAGACTACGACATTCTATAGCTTTTGCTATACATCAGTTTTTCAATGATCGAGGGTTTGTTTATTTGCATACGCCTATCGTAACGGGGTCAGATGCTGAGGGTGCAGGAGAGATGTTCCAAGTAACGACCCTTCCGCTAGATAATATGCCTAAAACAGAAGGTGGCGAAATAGATTTCAAAAAAGACTTCTTCAATAAAGCGACGAACCTCACTGTTTCTGGACAATTAGAAGCAGAATTAGGCGCACTGGCTTTATCTGACGTATATACATTTGGTCCGACATTCAGAGCCGAAAACTCTAATACAACCAGACATTTAGCTGAATTCTGGATGATAGAGCCAGAAATGGCTTTTGCTGACCTTACGGATGATATGGATCTAGCGGAAGACATGCTAAAGTATGTCATACAGTATTGCCTAGACAATCACGACAGCGATCTAGAGTTCCTAGAGAACAGACTCGTCAATGAAGATAAATCAAAGCCAACAGCAGATAGAGCACCGATGTTGTTGAGAGAGAAGCTTAAGTTCTGTGTAGAAAGCGATTTTGAAAGATTGACTTATACTGAGGCGATCAAAATTATAATGAACTCTAAGCCTAACAAAAAGAAAAAATTCCAATACGTTATAGAAGAATGGGGTGCAGATCTACAATCAGAGCACGAAAGATATCTCGTAGAGAAACACTTCAAAAAACCAGTAATCCTTACAGATTACCCTAAAGAAATCAAGGCCTTCTATATGCGTCTCAATGAAGACGATAAGACGGTAAGAGCAATGGATATATTATTCCCAGGTATTGGAGAAATTGTAGGTGGTTCACAGAGAGAAGAAAGACTAGATGTCCTTCTTGAACGTATGAAAGCTTTTGATATTCCAGCTGAAGAGATGGAGTGGTTCCTAGATACCAGACGATTTGGTACTTGTGAGCATGCCGGTTTTGGGTTGGGATTTGAAAGATTGGTATTGTTTATAACAGGAATGGCTAATATCAGAGACGTTATCCCTTTTCCTAGGTTCCCAGGTAGTGCGGAGTTCTAGGAATACAATATCACTTTTTGTAAGCATGTTGCTTTTCAAAGCTAAATCTGGAGTGGTAATTTGATTCTTTTTTCAATCTTGGCTTTTTACTTTTTCCATTGCCGAAAAAGTAACAAAAAATCTAGGTTGTTCAAAGGTGATTCTCACCCGCTTCTCGTCTGAGACCAAATTTGATTCTTCATTACATGCTTATTTTCTTTAGCCATTTACATGTCTAAATAAACGCAATTCCATGA
>JALZVB010000209.1 GCA_023300835.1 Saprospiraceae bacterium
ACCTGCGTTGTTATAGTCTACATGTCGAGCGATGCGTAAGGCATAGTCGTAGAGTGCATCTTTGGTCTCTTGTTTGAGGTTAACAGCAGGCGCAATTTCCACTACTTTTTGAAAACGTCTTTGAATCGAACAATCTCTTTCGAAAAGATGATAGATAGTACCGTGCTCGTCGCCAAGTATTTGTACTTCAATATGTTTTGGGTCTACCACATATCTTTCCAAGAAAATGGTATCGTCACCAAAAGCAGTTAGTGCTTCGCCTTTTGCTTCTTTGTATGCTTTTTTTAGTTCAGTTGTATTTTGCACAACTCTCATACCACGACCACCACCACCAGCTGCTGCTTTCACCATGATGGGAAAACCAATGCGTTCCGCTTCTTCCAAAACGATGGCTTCTGATGTCAATTCTTGTTGGCTGTCTTCGATCAAAGGAACGCCAACTTCTCGTGCTATTTTCTTAGCTGCAACTTTGTCTCCTAGTTTATTCATCACTTCAGGCTTTGGACCAATAAAAGTGATTCCTTCTTCGCGACAACGAGTAGCAAAGTTTACGTTTTCAGAAAGAAAACCATAACCTGGATGAATCGCATCGACATGCCGTTCTTTGGCCAATTTGATGATGCCTTCGATATCTAGATAAGGTTTGAGTGGGTCATCATCGTTACCAATTTGATAAGCCTCATCCGCCTTTAGTCGATGTATAGAATATCGATCTTCGTATGTAAACATAGCTACCGTTCTAATACGAAGTTCTGAAGCAGCTCGTAGGATTCGAATTGCAATTTCGCCTCGATTCGCTACTAGGATTTTTTTAAATCTATTTATTTGTTGAGACATGATATTTGCTGATTACGAAAATAAATAATACTGTGCTACTTAAAAAAATGGAATTGCGAGAATCAATTTAACTTATAAATTTCTTGAATAGATAAATGCTAAATCTAATTCTCACCACACTCTTTCAGTAATTCCTTGCACCGGTTTCTATAAACGTCTAAAGTCTCCGCATAAGTAATATTACCTGCTAAATTATTAGCTTCCTTAGGATCATTTATAATATCAAACAGTTCCTCATAGATCGGTTTTTCATCCGTCAGCACAGTTTGATTTGGCACGTATAGGTCACGGTCATTTACCTTACTAAACGATCTAATATACTTGAACTTATTATCTCTAACACCTTCCTGCCTAGGATAGCCTTGTTGGGTGAACAAGTTTTCTAAAAAGACATCGTTTCGCCAATCAGTTTTTTCATTCTTAATTAAAGTATACAAACTATTACCTTGGTATGACGAAGGAATATCTAACCCACACAAGTCTAAGATAGTTGGAGGGATATCTTGACCTACTACTGGTTTACTGATATATTTGCCCTGATTTTCTTTGGTAAAAGAAGGAGAATAAATAGTAAGAGGAATTCTAACTGACTCATCATATAATATTGTTTTTCCTCCCAATCCGTGTTCTCCTAACATAACACCATGATCAGAAGCATATATAATAATGGTATTCTCGTCTTCACCGATTTCTTTCAAGTAAGCTCTCAAGTCACCTAAGCATTTATCAAGAGAATATACACTTCGAGACATTTTCAACTTCTTATCTAAAAGTCGCTTTTTGTTATCTGTTACATAATACTTCATTAAATCAGAAGTAGCATAGACGTCCTCAGGTAAACTAATCGGTTGTGGATAATTATCAGGAAAAGGAAATTCGTTTAATTTATTATTGTACTTAGTTCTGTAATACTCGGGGTCTTCAGGTTCTTTGCCTAATCCATGGATACTACTGGCATGTGGGAGATTAAAATTTAACCATATTGCAAAAGGTTCATTCTCATCTCTAGGTTTTAAGTTGTATCTATTTTTGCCTTCAAAATTTTCGTAAAAATAATCGTACTCTTTATCCTGTTGAAGAAAAGCTTTTGTTGCTTCAAATAGCCCTTCGACTTGAGTACGATTTTTTAGATTTGAAAATACTTTATGCCTAGCCAATCGAAACCCAAGATGTCCACTTCCATAATATGAAAAGTCCACACCATAATTCAAAGGGGTATTTTTATCATCTGCAATTTTGGTGTGATGTTTACCAATAAAAGCTGTTGAATAACCCGCATTTTTTAATTGCATCAACCAAGTATCAGCAAATGATTCTTCCGATATAGTATTTTTGCTAACAGATGAAAAACCAATTTTATTTTTACGTTCCCATTGAGCTGTAAAGATATTGGCACGACTGGGACCACAAATCGGACTGGTTATAAAGGCTTGGTCAAAGAATACGCCGTCCTTAGCTAATTGATCAAAATTAGGTGTCTCTGCTACTGGATGCCCTGTCATACTCAAAGAATTAAATCTTTGATCGTCTGTAAAAAAGAAAATTACATTCGGCTTTTTCTTTATTACCTGAGTCTTCGTTGTAGCACAATACAAATGTAAAAAAGACAATCCAACAAAAATTAAAACAGTTAAAGAAATCTTCAGTAATTTATTCATAATTATTTTAACCATTAATCCTATAGTTTTAATGCTATTAAAATTCGAAGATTAATTTTTAGCACTATAATATTCATGCCCCGCTAATCTTGTTGTCTTCTTGCTGTAGCCAAAAAGGTTTTTATCCTTTTCTTTTACTGTAATTGGGCGAATAGCTAAATCTGTTTTCTTTAGCGGAAGTACAGAAAAAATTGCGCATTCTCCCTTTTTAAGATCGATTGAATAGAATCCGTTTTCATCTTGTTTTCCCAACCTTTCTCTGCTGACTTTCTTTCCTTCAATATACAGCATTGGATTTTCTATATCCGGATTTATAACAAATGCCGAACCGATCAAACTCTCTATCACCACAAATTGGGTTTTAGCTTTCTCTTTTTTAGCACTTACCAAGAAAGCACCTTGTGTTCTTAATTGATGGAAAGCGGCATTGCCCCAATCGTCAGGAGTACCAGG
>JALZVB010000210.1 GCA_023300835.1 Saprospiraceae bacterium
GACCTAAATAAAAAATTTACAATTTTAAAAGCGGAAATGTCACATGACATTTCCGCTTTTAAGTTTTCAACTATGTTCTAATGCTAAGCTTGAGAATTGTTATTTTGAAACGGCTATTCAGAAGTGAATCATTACCTCTTACTAAACTCAAATAATAACTCATTTCCCATTCTAGGCCTTATAGAATCGGTAGAAGTTGCTAACTTATCTATATTGAATTTAGTGGTGAATAGCTTTCTGTATATAGATTCATCACCTCCAAATGGAGGGTGGTCATGATTAAGCGGAATATTAAAAAGTAATCCTACGAGAAGCCCATTAGGTTTGAGTAAATCATGCATTTTATTTACATAATTTGTTCTCAGACTAGGGTGGAGTGCACAGAAGAATGTCTGTTCAATTATAAGGTCGTATTGGCCTTCGTGTTTGAAGAAATCTATACAATGCGTATGTGTGGCAGGGAATTCAGGTACGCGACCTCTGAGGTTGTTTATAGCAATATTGGAATAATCTACAACGTGGACGGAATTGAATCCATTATTGAAGAGATACTCTGCTTCGTAAGCATTACCGGCGCCTGGAATAAGAATATTGATCGACTTATCTACAAGGGTATCACAATAATGCTTGATAGGAGGAGATACATGGCCTAGGTCCCATTGGATCTCTTGCGTCTTGTATCTGTTGTCCCAGTACTGAGATGTTAATGGGGATTCCATCAGCTTAATTTTTAGTGAATTCTATCTCCCCTTGGTGTAAGATTAGCTAAGATTGTTACTTCATGATTAAGATACTCTTGCCATCTAGGCGTTACCGTTTCTTTACCAAAAAACTCATAACATAAATCTATAAACAGTTTGTAGTGTCCTGCTTCAGATACCATAAATGTATGGTAGAATTTCTTGAGATCATCATCTTCAATGTGTAAAGATAATATTCTGAATCGCTCACAACTTCTAGCCTCTATTAGTGCAAACGATAATAGCCTTTCCATCAGTCTTGATTCTCTGCTGCCACCTTTTATTTGGAAGTCACGGAGTTGATTGACGTATTCATCTTTACGCTGGAACCCTAGCTTTAGACCTCTTTTGTCCATTTCTTTGAGTACCGTACGGAAGTGTCCCCATTCTTCAGTTACGATGGGTGCCAGTGCACGGACCATTTTTTCTCTTTCAGGATAACCTTGTATAAGTGAGATACATGACAATGCAGCCTTCTGTTCACAATAAGCATGATCAGTTAATATCTCTTCAAGACTTTTTTCAGCAAGATTTACCCATCTAGGGTCAGTAGGAAGTTTTAATCCGAGCATAAGGCTTTGTTATTAGAGTGCAAAAGTAGTATAAAAGTAGATTCTATTAAGCACTGTAGCTACAAACACGACAATTGATTCTTCACCAGGTCAGTGTTAATAATTTGGTATTCTTCATATCCTTCCTCCCAGAGAACAGCAATATTGTCGATACCATGTTTTTTCATTTCCTTGACCTTATCCTTATTCAGCGCATAAGTACCATTATAGATAGTGAAGCCTTCCTTTTTGTTTGTTTTGCCTCTTTCTCTATCTAGGTTTTCTATGTATAGTGTTGATCTATCAGATAGTGTCACTTTTATTTTGCTGGCTTTTTCTAGATCACCGTAATTTTTCTTTGCATTAGCAGAATTGATTTTAAACCGTATTTGAAGGAAGATATTATTGTTCACTTGATAGAGGTTAGCCATGCCTTCTACTAGGTATTTATTTTTCATGTATTTTCTGACCTGTGGGTTAGTATAGACAAAAAACGGCTTAGATTCTAGCTCTTTCTCCACGTATCCTGTTTTGTTATTCACGCCATTTCCTACAAAGTCACAGTCACTTTGCATACCTGAATCTTGATTTATATTCTTTTCACTTCTCGCTTCAAACCATGGAACATCAAATTGTGCATGGGCAATATATCCCCAACTCACTATGCAGATAACGATCAAAACACATTTTTTAAGGAAAATCATATTTATTTATCTATTTTTTACCGAAAATTGCCATTATTAGAAATAATGACCGTTTTGTATTTTAGAATTTCTCAACAAAGTTATGACATATGTTACATCAAAAGCTCAATTTTAAATACATATTAATATTTTTTGTAATATCAATTTTATATAGTTGTAATAAAACAATAACGAAACCCATGATGGAAAGTGATGATGTTGTCAAGAAGATGGAAATAAAAGCTGACCAAACCATAGTATATCCTGTTACACATAAGGAACTTAATGTTATCGACGATTACCATGGCACACTGATTCCTGACCCTTACAGATGGCTTGAGGAAGATACAGCGGCTGTTGTCAAAAAATGGGTTGTAGAACAGAATAAAGTAACTTCTAAATATATGTCTCAGATTCCATATAGAGATGCAATAAGAGACCGATATGCAGACTTGTTCAACTACGTTAAGTTAAGTTCCCCCTATAAGATTGGAGATTATTATTTTTTTAGTAAAAATGATGGTCTGCAGAATCAATCTGTTATATACTATCAGAAAGGTGAACATGGAACACCTCAGATTTTTATAGATCCTAATACATTGACAGAAGATGGGACGGCTACAATATCACTTGTCGGGTTTTCGCCGGATAATAAATATGTAACGATTGCTAGATCAGATGCAGGTAGTGACTGGCAGAAATTCTCAGTTATGAGAATTGAAGATAAAGTAATGCTAGAAGATGAACTCAAATGGGTGAAATTCTCAGGTGCCTCATGGACAGAAGATGGGTTTTTCTATAGCAGATATCCTTCTCCGGAAGAAGGTACAGAGTATTCGGCTGCTAATGAATATCATTCTATATATTTCCATAAGCTAGGGACAGCCCAAGAAAAAGATGAACTTGTATATACAAATGCAGAGGCCCCTAAAATGTACCATTACGGTGGCGTTACAGAGGATAAGAAATTCTATGTCATGTATGCCTCTACAGGAACAGATGGATTTGAAACGCATTACAAGTCACTGACAGACAAGTCTGCTGGGTTGACGGCGCTGTTTACTGGGTTTGATAATAAAAGTTCTGTTGTTCATCATATGGATAATCACTTCCTTGTACTTACCGATATTGGCGCACCTAAATATAGATTAGTCAGTATCGACTTGAAAAATCCAGATCAGAAAAATTGGAAAGAAATTATTCCAGAAACAGATAACCTTCTAGAAGGCGTAGATACTGGTGGCGGAAAATTATGGGCCAATTATCTCAAAGATGCCAAGACAGAGATAATGAGATTCGATTATGATGGCACTAACCCTACTGCAGTCAATCTTCCAGGACTAGGTTCAGCATATGGCTTTGGTGGTAAAGAAAAGGATGACCATTTCTTCTTTTCGTTTAGCTCTTTTACGCAGCCTAATACGATCTTCAAATATGACATAGCGAGTAATACTTACGATAAGTTTTTTGAATCAGATTTAAAATTCAATCCTGATGATTACGAGGAGCATCAAGTATTTTATCCTAGTAAAGATGGAACTATGATTCCAATGTTTATAGTCCATAAAAAAGGACTTGTGAAGGACGGAAATAACCCCACATATTTATACGGGTATGGTGGTTTCAATGTTAATCTTACACCAAGTTTCAGTACATCCAGGATAATATTACTTGAGAATGGGGGTATATATGCTATGCCTAGTCTGCGTGGTGGTGGAGAATATGGGGAAGAATGGCATCAAGCCGGCATGTTAGATAAGAAGCAGAATGTGTTTGATGATTTTACAGCCGCCGCTTTGTATCTGATTAATGAAGGTTATACTAAGAAAGAAAAGCTATCTATTTCAGGTGGGTCCAATGGTGGATTATTAGTCGGGGCATGTATGACACAGACGCCAGAATTATTTGCTGTAGCTTATCCAGCGGTAGGTGTACTCGATATGTTGAGATACCATAAGTTTACCGTAGGGTGGGGTTGGATACCAGAATATGGATCAAGTGAAAATCCAGAAGATTTCAAATATCTGTTTGATTATTCGCCGCTACATAATCTTAAGGAAGGTACACGTTATCCAGCTACAATGATCACAACAGCTGATCATGACGATAGAGTTGTACCAGCACATAGTTTTAAATTCGGTGCTCAGTTACAGGATTACCATGCAGGACCTGAACCAGTGCTATTAAGTATAAGTGTAGATGCAGGTCACGGTGCAGGAAAACCAACCGCCAAGGTTATTGAGGAAGAAGCAGACCGTTGGGCTTTTCTATTTTATAATACAGATAGCCCTGTTATCTATAATAAATAGCGTTACTTAATGAAATTGAAAATAAGAGCACTAGTGATTGTTTACTGGTTCTGATTATGTCAAATAAATAAATAAATGAGCAGTGTTTCTATTTGAAATAGCAGGTACTCACATCAGGATTTTAGATATACTAGATTACACTATTGTAGCCTATCTTATATATTTTATTTACAAAAATGTAAAAGGAACGATTGCAGTAAAAATTCTAATTGGTTTTTTCTTTTTCTTACTCCTTTATAACATTGTAAGAAGTCTAGAAATGGAATTACTTTCCCTTATTTTGGGAAGTGTAGCGGGAATAGGACTGATAGGACTTATGGTAATTTTCCAACCAGAAATAAGGCGATTTTTATTAATGGTAGGAAATAATACCGTAAAAGGACAAGAGAGTTTTTTCCAAAAAATATTTAACCAATCAGGGATAGATACATCAGCACATGCCAAGAGTTTATCAGATGAAATAATTGTTGCATCCAAGCATCTTAGCAAATCTAAAACTGGCGCCTTGATGGTATTAAGCAAATCAGAAATGCCAGCCATTGCAAAAACAGGAAGAATTCTAGACGCAAAAGTCAGTGCCATACTTATAGAAAATATATTTTTTAAAAATGCACCGCTTCATGATGGTGCAGTAAT